>NZ_JAUBQD010000049.1:0-22730 GCF_036701085.1 Microcoleus sp. Pol7_A1 | reverse complement strand
CACCAGTTACTACAGGAACAAGCAACCCAAACATATTCCCGATCGGAATACCGAGCTCTAACGAAACTCCCTTAGGAATAACGGGACCTAACAATCAGATTCTTGGTGGTATTGCCACAGTAAGTTTTTCCCAAGCTACTTACCAAGTTAATGAAAGTCCCACAGGAATCGTTCAGAAACAAATTACCCTCACTCGCACTGGAGATCTAAGCAACATTTCCACGGTGTACCTAGCACCTCCTACTGGTTCAGCGACTGTGGGAACAGATTGGAAAGTTCCCCCCAATTTCTCTCCTCAACTCACCTTTAACCCAGGCGAAAACAGCAAAACTTTCACCATTGACATTTTACCGGATGGTCAATTTGAGGGAACAGAAGAAATTGCGTTTCGGATTGAGCGTGCGGATAATGCCATGATTAGCGCCGCCAACACTACTACCTTGCAAATTTTGGATGCTCAAGGGCCTCCCACGGTAAATTTTTCCCAAGCTACTTACCAAGTCAATGAAAGTCCCACAGGAAGCGTTCAGAAACAAATTACCCTCACTCGCACTGGGAATCTAAACAACTTTTCCAGGGTGTACCTAGAACCTCCTACTGGTTCAGCGACTTTCGGAACAGATTGGAACCTTCCGCCCAATTTCTTTCCTGAACTCACATTTAACCCAGGCGAAAATAGCAAAACTTTCACAATTAACGTTGTTCCGGATGGTCAATTAGAGGGAACAGAAGAAATTGCGTTTCGGATCACCAATCGGGATAATGCCATTATTGGCACCCAAAACACTGCTACTTTGCAAATTTTCGATGCTGACGGGCCTCCTACAATTAATTTATCCCCAGCTACTTACCAAGTCAATGAAAGTCGTACAAGAATCAGTCAGACACAAATTACCCTCACTCGCACAGGGAATCTCAACAACTCTTCCAGGGTGTACCTACAACCTCCTACTGGTTCAGCGACTTTTGGCACTGATTGGAATACCCCTAATTTCTCTCCTCAACTCACCTTTAACCCAGGCGAAAATAGCAAAAGTTTCTTAATTGACATCTTACCGGATGGTCAAGTTGAGGGAACAGAAGAAATTGCGTTTCGGATCGCCAATGGGGATAATGCCAATATCGGCACCCAGAGCTCTGCCAGTCTGAAAATTATCGATGCTGAATCTACACTCAACAACAACCCGCCGGTGGTGACTAATTCCCTCTCGAATCAACGTGGTCCCAATCCCCGCCGCGACTTCAATTTGACTCTTGCTCCCAACACCTTTACCGATTACGATCTAGGTGACATCCTCACTTACTCCTACTCAATAATTCCAGAGTTCCAAGGCAACGTCGGACCCTTCGGTTCCAACCCTCTCGATTGGCTGACCTTCGACCCCAATACCGGCACTTTCATTCCACCCAATTGGCTTAATTTCGACCCGAATACGCTGACCTTTAGCGTGAATTTGAATGCTGGCAATGTCCCCCCACAATTCTATGTGCCAATTAAGGTGACAGCAACGGACAAGGCTGGTGCCAGCGTCAGCGACTTCTTCCACCTGTACCGCGCCGACAGCCTCTCGGGCATCGCAATTGACGGTTATATCTCCGGTGCAACTGTGTTCTTAGATGCCAACAAAAACGGCATCCTCGATGCCAACGAACCATCCACCACCACTAACAGTAGCGGTGAGTTTAATCTCGATATTCCCTTCGAGACATTCGACACCAACAAAAACGGAGAAATCGACCCATCAGAAGGCAATTTAGTTGTCACAGGAGGCATTGACACCGCCACCGGATTACCCCTAGAAACACCACTCACCGCACCCCCAGATTCCACTGTTGTCACCCTCCTAACCAGCTTAATCGCTGACTTAATCGACAAAGGAATTGCCCCAGAATCAGCCCAATCTTTAGTCAAAGCCGCCCTTTCCCTTCCCGCTGAAGTTGACCTAACTAGCTTAGATCCAATAAACGCAACCAACAACAACCAACCAGGCGGCGTCCAAGTCTTAGCAGCAATGGTGAAAGTCCAAAACTTCATCACCCAAACCAGCGGTTTGATTGACGGTGCTTCCAGTGCAGTCAATACTGATATTGTCAAGGCTGTTGTCAGTTCAATTACGAATCAAATTCAATCTGGTACAGTCTTAAACCTCAGCAATGCAGCAGCCTTAGAACCAATTATTCAGCAAGCTGCCGCTAAAATCCAGCAGATTGACCCCAGTTTCAACAGCCAAACTGTTACCCAAATTACATCGCAATCCGCGACAGTAATGGCAACAGCCAATCAACGCATTGATGCCGCTGTCTCCAACCCAACAGCAACATCAATTCCTGAATCACTTGCCCGCCTCCAACAAGTAGCCTTGGGCCCAACAACTCAAGAATTTAAAGAAGTTGGTTCAGGAAATAAACCTATTTCTCAGGTAGTTGCTGACAACACTGGTACTGCTTTAGATAGCAGAATTGAAACTGTAGAATTGCCGGCTGGGATTGCAACTCCTGTTGTCAGCGGCGATGCAGATTTGGGCAGCAATTCCCCGGATGCAATTCTGGGTACAAATGGCGACGATATCCTGACTGGCGACACCTGGAATAATGTCTTGATGGGGATGAGGGGCAATGATTCCCTCGACGGCGGCATTGGAAATGATTCGGTTTTCGGTGGCAAAGGTAGCGATACAATGCTTGGAAGTAGCGGTGATGATGCCTTGCTTGCCGGTCGCGGTGCTGACATTTTGAATGGCGATGATGGTAATGATATTCTTTACGGAGGTAAGGGAGATGATTTACTCAATAGCGGTTTGGGAATTGATACTTTGATAGGAGGAATGGGAGTAGATAAATTCCTACTGTCTACCAATTCCGGTACTGATACGATTACCGATTTTGAACTCGGTAAAGACTTGTTTGTATTAGGTAACGGGTTGAGTTTCTCGCAATTGGCAATTGCTCAAGATAGCGGTGCAACTTTAATCCGGTTGGCACAAACAGGGGAGATTTTAGCTTCTCTGGTCGGAGTTTCTGCTAGCAGTATTAGTGCCGTTAATTTCGGATTGATTTGAGTAGGGACACGGCAATGCCGTGTCCTCAATTGTTAAATTGCCGTGTCCTCAATGGCCGTGTTGTCGATAGTTATATTCGATTAGGCGAGGGCATTGAACCCTCGCCCTTGCTACGACGTTTTGGGGTAGGGAAACGGCATTGATGTGTCCTTCGTTGCCGTGTTGTCGATGGTTATATCCGAGGGGTGTGAATCGGGCAATTTCATCATCCAATCCGGTTGATTTTACCCGTTACCCGAAATTAGGACACGGCAGTGCCGTTTCCCTACAATTAATTGGGGGATGCTTACATCCTCGCGAAAAAGATTGATTATTTTCGGGTAGGGAGACGGCATTGCCGTGTCCTCCGTTGTCTAAATTCGGGTTAAATACTATCTGTATAAAATGCGGATTTAACATCACCTTTAACATCAGCACCGCTGATATCGCATTCCCGGTAACTGCGAAACTAATCCCAACAATTCCAACTGCAAAAGTATACTAGAAACCGTCCCCGCTTCTAATCCCGCAGCTTCGACAATTGTATCAAAAGAAATCGGCCCAGATTCGATCGCACTTAACACCTTAGCCAATTCCGGCTCCAACGGCGGCCCTTGCTTCTCAACCGTCGGATTTGGAGGAAATAGCGACAACTGCTCGGCTCTATCCAATTTTGGCATAGCTCCGAGCATTTCCAATAACCTGTCTTCGCTTAAGAGTCGATCGCTGCTCGGCAGAATCGGATGAGCACCTTTACTCAGCAATTCCAAACACCCAAAAGAACGCTCATCATCCAATCTTGCCGTCAAAACATACACATCCCGGCAAAAATCATTGGCTTGATAAGCAGTAATTAATGCGCCCGATTTGTGCGGAGCTTCTATCACGATTGTAGCGCGGCTTAACCCAGCAATTATGCGATTTCGGCGCGGAAAGTTAGTTCTATTCGGTTGAGTGCCCGCCGGATATTCGCTAATTGCCAATCCCTGCTGCAAAACGCGATCGCACAACCTCTCATTCGGCTTAGGATAAACGATATCGACCCCAGTTCCAAATACAGCCAAAGTCCTGCCTCCCACCTCCAAACAGCTTGTATGAGCCTCTGTATCAATGCCAGCCGCCAATCCCGAAACAACAGTAAAACCGCTTTTAGCTAAAGCCGTACTAATTTTGCGAGCCCACCTTCTGCCGTATTCCGAAGGGCTGCGAGTGCCAACAATTGCCACCGTCGGCGTAATTCCTTGATTCTCTTTTACATCGACTAAACCGCGATAATACAGCACCGGCGGCGGATTAGGAATTTCCAATAATAAGCGGGGGTAATCTGGATCTGCGGGCGTCCAAAAACAGGGATTTTTTATAAGATGTTTTTCGATAAATTCTTCAGGATTAAGTTTATTTCGTTCTTGCAAAATTGTTTCAATTATCTGCTTGCCCAACCCTTCGACTCGCATTAAATCTACTGGTTTTGCCGTCCAAGCTTCTGCCAAACTATTAAAATTTTGATGCAATCTTTGCAACAAAATCGGCCCGATACCGTTAATTTGCGACCATGCTAACCAGTAAGCGCGTTCTTCTAGCAACGAGTTGCCCTCAACTTATCTGATAATAATTTTATCATCTTCGGTTGAATATAGTAGGGAAACGGCACTGCCGTGTCCTGTATCCCTTGGGTAGGGAAATGGCACTACCGTGTCCTGTATTTTCACAGAGGCCCGGGTAGGGAAACGGCACAGCCGTGTCCTGTATTTCCACAGATTTAAAACTGTTATATAAATATTTTTTTACGTACCGCAAAGGCCCTAAGAACGTGAAGGGAATTAAGAGGGAGGTTGACAATTACTGGCTAGGTTTTCCAATCTACGAAACGGGCGTAAATATAAGCAATAATTTCTCCGATCACAGTCCGGAAACCTTCGCTCGATTTCCACCATTCTTGGGAATTGTAATCTTGCGGTTCAGCCGCTATAATCCCGACTTTAATGGCAGGATTCAGCACTTCTTTGAAAACAATCCAACTTCGGCGGGCGTGAGGGCCAAAAGAATAAAGATTAATTGAGTCAACTTTTATGGCAGAAGCAGCCAGCCAATCGCGAAGTGCGATCGCAGAAGCAGCAGTGCGGTGTTTCACAACACTCGCTGCTGGTACAGCTACTACTTTGTTTTTATCAAATCCTAGCGCAATACAAGTCGCGGCAGTCAGTTCGGCATAATTTTTATATTCAGCCAGATAGTAGCCTTTACTTAAAGGAACTCCTGTGGTAATTAATTGGCGGTATTTGCCTTTTTTGAATTCGGCGATCGCACTTTCGATCGCATAATCGGGCAACCAGCCTTCGACAACCAATATATCTGCTTTAATCGGCGCATTTACCGCCAAAAACGGATGGATATTTGTGAGAATTAAGAGCATTGCAATTATTAATACCATCAGAGCAATTACCCAACCTTCCTTGGTAACTGCCCACATTTCTCGGCGGCGGATTAGACGAATTCTCATTTTAACTCGATCTAGATGTTTTTGGGTATGGAGGCAAATTCGGCGAGACTGGGGAAGAGGGAAATAGTGGGAAAGTGATAGAATTTCCCAATGCCCAATGCCCCATTCCCAATGCCTCATTCCCAAATTATTGGTGTTTCAGATACTCAAAAACGCTTTTATCCCCGATATCCTGTGGCATCGGTTGAAAAAACTTGCGCACAGCAAAGATGATAAACAAAGCAGCCCAAACAGCTAGCAAAAACTGTTCATTTTCGGCTGACAAAAAGCCGAAAATATGTCCTAAAATTAAGAGAGGAACTCCCGGAGTTAAAAACTTAGTTTCTAGGCGGTTAAAGCAGAATGCTTCCTTAAAATAAACGCCATTTAAGGCAGCAAAAGTAAAGCCAATTCCCCACAACGTGGCTGGATGTTCGTACACTGCTAAAGCTAGAGGTTGGCTGCTTTGTAACGCCACAAACAATGTTGCCGCGCCACCGATCGCCCAAAACGCCTGTAGTGTTCGGTGCAGCGCAATCATGTAAATGTGAATAGTTGCCAAGCTGACGCCTAAAGCTATCCAGAAACAAGCAAAAACAGGCGTTACAGCTTGGATTGCAATCGGGTTGTCGCCCTGTTGCAGCACCAGAGTAGCGCCGATCGCAAAACACAGCGCCGCCACCCCCAATCCAGCGCGGTAAATCAACACTCCCGCGCGATCGCTTTGAGTAATCGTAAACTCGCCGAATTGTCCTTGATAGACTTCCGATTCATCAGGCGATTTCAGTAGTTGCATTACAGCTTCCTCCTATTAGACACGAATGTACTTCTGCCAAGATATACTTTATTGATAAACCGATATAGCGAGACCGAGCGATGCCTAAATTTAACAAGCCTAAACTTAACCAGCCTAAACTTAACCAGTCTAAAGTTAACAAATCTAAATTGGACGATCGCCCAGATCCAAGCAAATCCCTTCCTTCACAATCCGAACTTCCTGTAGTTCAGCTTGATGAAACCATTGTAGCAGGCAGAAGACCGAAACCGCTAAACGACTTCCAGCGCCTGCTGGCGGAAGTACCCGAATTTAACTCGGGGTTCGATCCAGAAATGTTCGCCCATCTCCATGAAAGTATCCCCTTTAGTCTCAAGCAATTTGAAAGTAAAATTAGGAAAATTTTAGGCTCGAAAAATATTGATGTCAGCCTTGAAAATTCAGCCAAATATCTAGAGTACATCAAGCAAAATATTCAACTCCCGTGCCACGTTACCGGTATAGAAGAGTTTGAATGGGAAGAAGAATATACGATAGGTTCTGGCAGTAAAAAAGAATATGCAAGGCTCAAAAAAACTCAACCTTCTTCTACTGATAGATTCAAAATTAATCGGTTTGAGGATTTTAGGGTTGAGGAAGAAGGCATATTTGTGGAAGTGCAGCGCGTCGGCGAGTGCCAAAAGTTTATGTTGCCTTTATCCGAGTTAGAATCAGTTGATATGATTTCCCCGAACAATCAGTTATTAGATGATTATGCCGTCTGGATTGCCAATTATTAAGGAAGTCTTGGAAGAGGGAGAGAGAGAGGGAGAAGAGGAGAGGGAAAAAAATCTTCACGCTTGACTTATTCCCTCAACATCTATCCGTTAAATCCGTTGCCGAACTTCTTAATTAAATTGAAGCGGCAAAGTGCGATCGCGAAACCAAAGCCAAAGCTTCAACCAAACTGCGAACAGCCGCAATCATCGCCACTTCGCTATTAAGTTGGCTGACAGCAGAACCGACACCAATACCCGCAGCACCGGCTCCAATAGCGAGGGGTGCGGTGACGCTGGAGATGCCGGAAGCGCAGAGTACGGGGACGGATACGGCGCGGGAAATTTCAAAGGCTGCGGCTAAAGTAGGCGCTGCTTTTTCAATTAATCCCAAGGTGCCGGCGTGAATTGGCTGGGCGCTGGTGCCGCCTTCAGTTTGGATGATGTTAGCCCCAGCTTTGACTAATTCTGTTGCTAATTGCACTTGTTTGTCGAGTGCCAAAATGTGGGGAACTGTCACAGAAAGAGTGATGTTCGGAAATAGCGATCGAGTTTCGCGAGTCAACTGCAAAACTTCTTCAGCTTCAAAGCGGCGGCCTACTGCGTAGAAAGCATCAAAGTTGCCAATTTCAATCAAATCAGCGCCAGCTTCTACCGCAGGCACAAACTTTTCCGGTTCCACAGCCGATACACAAATTGGCAAATTTGTCAATTGTTTTGCCATCAATACCAAATCTCGATCGGCAGCAATATCGACAAAGGAAGCACCGCCGAGATCCGCTGCTTTGACGACAGCCGCAACGTTCGCGGCATCAAAATTATTTAAACCGCTGATAATTTTCAGGGCGCGACCTTGCTCAAATGCGCGCTGCAATTTAGAATTTACACTCATCGTTAGTTTTCCAACTCAAAAAATTTCTTAGACTTATTTTGACACGGATTAGAACAATTTCTGATTTTTAATTCTTAATTTTTAATTACTTCCCGGCTGTCGAAATTTGATCGCATCTTTGATAACTTGTACCCAGCCGTCAGAGAGAGATTCGAGAATACGAGATCCCTTTTCTTTCGCCGCCGCCGTCACATCGCCCAACACACCACTTTCAGTCAACTCTCGCGTCAGCCAAGCAAAAGGCAAATTCCCTTCCATACTCAGCAAACTGTCGATCGGCAAATTTTTCGGATATTCTGTAACAGCCAGTTCCATTTTCACCTGCGACGGCAAAATTGACAACATCAAACTCGTTTCTGCATCACCCGCCTGAATCCCAAACTCCAACTCCTTCGCCGTCAACAATTCAGCAGCCACATTCGGAACGCGCCAAACAAACAGTGGAAAAACCGAAACAAGTTGATATTTTGATGAATGCCCCGCGCCGCAATTTCCATCACTTGCGGCTGTCCGCCGCGAGCGTTCATTAATACTAATTTACGAAATAATCCTCGGTAAATAGTGTCAGCAATTTCGACAATTACTGCTAAAAGTGTGGAAGCACTGAGCATAATTGTACCGGAAAAATGCCAGTGTTCAGTCGAATTGCCATACTAAAGAGTTGGCAAAGCATAAGCGGGAATATTTGCATCTAACGAAGCCAGCGCTTTGCCAGTAACCGCCGCGCTAATTGCCACACCTACAATTAAATGCAAATGGACGCCGTGCTGTTCGATCGCACCTAGCGGCTGAATTATAACTGTATTTTCCTGGTCCGGCACAGACTGAATTTCTGTCCGAGTCAGATATGGAAAAAAGCGCGATTCTGGAATAAAATTGTGCCTGAGGTGGCGACAATAGTAAACGTAAGCAAGGCAATCAACTAGCCTGAAAACTAAAAACAAATTCCCCAGATAGCTAGTAGATAACTAATGCTGTCTCTCGGTAGATGCTATAATTTGTAGCAAATGCTTTAACAGGGCGCTGATATACGCTCGCCAGCTCAGACCGAAAGACGTAGAGACGACTAATTGATGGAAGCTTGGCAAACCCCACAAACTAATTTAACCGACATTCCGATCGCCGAGGAACTGTCGCGCCGCACCCCTCGATCGCACGATCTAAAAGCAGAAAACCGAGCGCTACAAATGCTGGCTCGACAACTGGCAAGCTCACCCCACACGCTGCTCAAAACACTGGTTGCGATCGCTCAAGATTTGTGCGACGCAGGAAGCGTCGGAGTCTGCTTGCTAGAAGAAAATGCAACTTCCGAACGAATATTTCGCTGGGAAGCCTTGGGGGGCGCGTGGGAAGCCGCAGAACACACAAACACACCCCGCAAATTGCGTTTGTCAGGAGCTGGTTTCGATCGCCAAACTCCCCAGCTTTACTTCGCTCCTGAACAATACTTTACCGACTTGCAGCAGCTAGAATTGCCGATCGCCGAAGCGTTAGTCGTGCCGCTGCAAGCAGAAAATCAACCGCTGGGGGCAATATGGATTGTATCTCACGATGCCGATCGCCAGTTCGATGCGGAAGACTTGCGGATCGCGATCGCCCTAGCAGACTTTGCCGTTGCCGCCGTACAAATCGATCGCGCCAATCGAACCAAAGAAGCTTTGCGAGAAAGCGAAGAACGCTGGCAGCTAGCCTTGCAGGGAAACAACGACGGCATTTGGGATCAGAACCTGCAAACCAATTGCCATATCCTGAGCGATCGCGGTTTAGAGATTTTGGAACGTCGGCCCGAAGAAGTCAAGCACTTCAGCCAATTTTTAAGCTACATTCATCCCGATGATTTGGAGATCGTGCAAAGCAATTGGCAGCGGCACTTGCATAGAGAAACCTCACATTACTGCTGCGAGTACCGCATTCGCTGTCCCGACGGGCGCTACAAATGGATTTTAGCCAGAGGGCGAGCAATTTGGGACGAGTCAGGCAATCCCTTGCGGGCCGTGGGCTCCCTCACAGATATCAGCGATCGCAAACAAACTGAAATTGCCTTAAAACAAAGCGAAGAACGTTTGAGCATCGCCATCGAAGGCTCAGGCATGGCAACCTGGGATTTAGACGTGCGAACAAATCGAGTAATTTGGTCGGCGACCCATTTCAGCATTTTGGGCTGCCAACCGACACCGGGCAGCGAAACAACCTTCGCTGCGTGGCAAAACTGCGTGCATCCAGACGACTTAAAGCAAGTCCTGGAGGCAATAGAAACAGCTCGGCAAACCCGATCGCTCTACTCCCCCGAATACCGCATCATCCGGGCCGACAGCGGAGAAATCCGCTGGTTGAGCTCGTTCGGGCGCTATCTCTACGACGCCGCAGGCGAAGCAGTGCGGTTTATCGGAGTATTATTTGATACTACCGATCGCAAAATGGCCGAACTCGCCCTGCACCAGAGCGAGCAAACCGTGCGCCGTCAACTTCTAGAGATAGAGTCACTCTACCAAACAACTCCCGTGGGTTTGGCCGTTTTAGACACAGATTTGCGGTACGTGCGGCTCAACCAGCGGTTAGCCCAAATCAACGGCTTGTCCGTGGAAACGCACATCGGCCGGACGGTGCGCGAAATATTCCCCGGCTTGGCAGACACAGCCGAAGCTGTGTTCCGCCGCCTTCTAGACACCGGAGAACCGATGCGGAATTGTGAAATCAGCGGTGAAACCAAAGCTCAACCCGGTGTTGTGCGCACTTGGCTCGTGAATTGGTGGCCGCTCAAAGACACGGGCGGGGAGATTGTCGGGATTAATGTCGTGGTACAGGAAATTACCACTCGCAAAATCGCCGAACTCGCCTTGCAAGAAAGCTACAACCGTTTCCAATTAGCTACAAGGGCGATCGACGGCATGGTGTTTGAGTGGGATTTCGCATCGAACTCAGTTTACCGTTCCGAGGGACTGTCCTCGATCGTCGGTGTCCGCCCAGAGGATTCACCCGCAACACCAGAGTGGTGGAGAGAACGCATCCATCCCCTCGATTTGCCGCGCATCCAAGCCGGGGCGGACTCAATATTAAGTGCTGAGCGCTACGAAATCGAGTACCGAGTCCGGCACCAAGACGGGCGCTGGATCGATGTTTGGGAGCGCGGCTGTTCGATCCGCAACCAGCAAGGTGAACTGACCAAAATAGTCGGCTTCACCAGCGACATTACCAAGCGCAAACAAACAGAAGCAGCACTGCGCGATCGCGAAACCCACCTGCAATTGATTCTCGACAGCGCCAAAGACTACGCCATCTTCACCCTCGACATCGGCGGACACTTTACCACTTGGAACTCAGGCGCGGAAAGATTGCTGGGCTATACCGAAGCTGAAATCGTCGGCCAGCACGGACGAATTATCTTCACCCCAGAAGACTCAGCAGCCGGAAAGCCGGAACTAGAAATGCACCTCGCCCTGACTCAGGGAAAGGCAGTAAACGAGCGCTGGCACCTCCGCAAAGATGGCAGCCGCTTTTGGGGCAGCGGGCTGGTGATGCCCCTGCGCGACGCAGCAGGCGATGTGCAAGGTTTCCTGAAAATCATGCAGGACAAAACCGAGCGCCGGCAAATAGAAGAAGCACTGCGGCAAAGCGAAAATCGCTACCGCACCATCGCCGATGGCGTCCCGCAATTAATGTGGATCAACACCGCCGACGGCAGGTTAGAGTTTTGCAACCAACACTGGAAAAGCTACACGGGCATAAGGCCGGCAGAATTGCCCCTGGCTACGCCGGTGCTGCACTTATTTCATCCTGAGGATCTGCCAACAGTTGTCCCCACGCGCACCAAGGCGATTGAAGCAGGAGAAGCCTACGAATTTGAGTGTCGGGTGCTGCGGTTTGACAGCACCTACCGCTGGCATTTAGCGCGACTTGTACCCATCAAAGACAGGGGGGGACAGGTGGTGCAATGGGCCGGGATCGGCATTGATATTGACGATCGCAAACGAGCCGAAGAAAGCTTAGCAGAAAGCGACCGCCGCTTCCGCTTCCTGGCTGAGTCGCTGCCCCACCTGATTTGGAACGTAGACTCCGGCGGGGCAATTCGTTTTACGAATCAACAAAAATGGTTGGAATATCTGGGAATCTCTTACGAGGAAGCCGTTGACAACAATTGGGAGTCCCTGGTGCCGCCGTCCGATGCGGCAGAAGCTTTTGCCCGCTGGCAAGAATGTCAAATCACCGGAGAAGTTTATCAACTTGAGCTGCGCCTGCGGCGGGCAGCAGACCAAATGGAACGCTGGCATTTGTCCCGGGCCGTGCCAATTCGCGGCGCGGGGGGCGAAATTGTCGAGTGGATCGGCACGTATACCGATATTCACGATCGCAAAAGGGCCCAACTGAACGAGCAGTTTCTCTCCGAGCTCGAAGTCCGCTTGCGGCAGGGCTTCAACCCCGCAGAAATGTTGTGGGAAGCCATGAACAGTCTGGGAGAATATTTACAGGTCGATCGCTGCGTGTGGCACGAAATCGATCTAGAAGCCGACCTAGTAATTGTCCGGCAAGACTGGCATCAGCCCGACCTGGCCAGCGTCGCCGGCACCTATCCCATCTCAGACTTTAAGACGCCAGAACTGAAAGCTCTCTCTATGGCAGGTCAAACACTTGTCATCTCAGATATCGCTAATGACCCGCATACAGCGCATTCGGTCGATAACTACGGTGGCCTGGGCATTCGCGCTTTAGTCGATGTTCCCTGCCTTCAGGAAGGGCGCTGGGTGGCTCTTTTGGTGGTGACATCAAAGGCGGTGCGGCACTGGCGGGCCGATGAAGTTTCGCTGATGCAAGAAGTGGTGGCTCGCCTCTGGACGGTGATCCTGCACGCGCGAGCCGTCCAAGACTTGCACGAAAGCGAGGCTCGGTTCCGCGCTCTAGCTGACAACATCGCTCAGTTGGCATGGATGACAGATGCTGCTGGGGGGATTTTCTGGTACAACCAGCGCTGGTTTGACTACACGGGCACCACCCTAGAGGAAATGCAAGGCTGGGGCTGGCAGCAGGTGCAGCACCCGGAACACGTCGATCGGGTTGTCGCAAAATTTAGGCGCTGCATTGAAACAGGCGAACTCTGGGAAGATACTTTCCCCTTGCGCGGCAAAGACGGATCTTACGGCTGGTTTCTCTCCCGCGCCGTGCCGATTCGCGACGATCGGGGCAAGGTGCTGCGCTGGTGCGGCACCAACACCGACATTACCCATCGAAAAGTTGCAGAAGCGGAACGGGAACGCCTTCTAGCCCGGGAAAAGGCAGCGCGGGAAGAAGCAGAACAGGCTAACCGCGTCAAAGACGAATTTTTGGCTGTTTTGTCCCACGAATTGCGGACTCCCTTAAACCCGATTGTGGGCTGGACTAAGCTGCTGCGATCGAACTCTCTGACACCGGAAAAGCAGCGTTACGCCTTAGAGACGATCGAGCGCAACGCCAAACTGCAAACCCAGCTTATCGAAGATTTGCTCGACGTGTCGGGGATTCTGCAAGGCAAGGTCAGCTTGAATATTGCACCTGTGGATTTAGCCGGGGTCATCGGCGCTGCTATTGAAACGGTGCGTCTGGCGGCGGAAGTCAAGTCGATTCAAATCAGCACTCAATTTGCACCGAATCTCCGCCCGGTGTTGGGCGATGCGGGGAGACTTCAGCAGGTACTCTGGAATTTGCTCTCAAATGCCGTCAAGTTCACCCCGCCGAGAGGCAAAATTGAAGTCGTTCTCGATCGGGTTGACACCGACGCCCAAATTACTGTAACTGATACTGGAAAAGGTATCGAAGCTGATTTTCTGCCCTATGTATTCGACTACTTCCGGCAAGCTGACAGCACGATGACGCGCAAGTTTGGCGGATTGGGTTTAGGATTGGCAATCGTCCGCCATCTCCTCGAACTCCACGGCGGCACGGTGAAATCGGAAAGTGCAGGCGAAGCACAAGGCGCCACATTTACCGTCACGATACCCCTGATGCCCGCGCAACCTCAGACAAGTCCTGCTGCGGCTGCGCCGGAGCAATTCTTCAATTTGAGCGGTATCAACGTGTTAGCGGTGGATGATGATGCCGATGCGCTAGATTTGGTGGTTTTTCTGCTTGAAAATTGTGGGGCTAGCGTTACAGCAGTTTCTAACGCCTACGATGCCTTGGCGGTTTTAGCTAAGTCTGTGCCGGATTTGCTGTTGAGCGATATTGGAATGCCTGACACGAACGGTTATCTGTTGCTGCGACAGGTTCGGGCTCTGGCGCCAGAGCAAGGGGGACTCGTTCCGGCGATCGCCCTCACCGCTTATGCTGGAGAAATTAACTATCAGCAGGCGCTGGCTGCAGGCTTCCAGCGACACCTTTCTAAGCCTTTTGACGTGGACAAGTTGGTGCAGGCGATTTGGGAGGTACTCGGTCGCTCGGGGGGAAACAACATTATTTAAGGTCTTTTTATATCTGAAAAGTCTTTATTTAACGAACCGCCAAGACGCAAATAACGCGAAGGAAGAAAGGAAGAAATAAATAATATCAAATCCGGTTAGATTTGAGATGTTGCACCATTCTCAATAAAGCTTTTATAGGCAGCGTCGGAGCAACGGCACATAAGAAAATCCATCTATTGTGAAACAGGCCGGAAAGCCAGTCCTTGACAATGGTGCAATATCTCAGATGTAACCAATTTTACAGTCGTTCGGTCGTGCTTCATCTCAAACAAAAAAACCTCACAGATGGAGGTTTTTTGATGATTATTGGCGATCGTCGGACAGGTTAAAACATCCTGTCCCTGCATGATGCCCACAGCCCTAATACTTGATTATTAGCGGTAGTCAGTACGCACGGCTGGATCGCGATCGCCCGTTGTAGTGGTATAGCGGACATTTTCTTCGCGTTTGCGGGGAATCAAACCTAACAAACCGGACAAGCCAAGCAATCCCAACCATCCCCAGTCAAAATCGCGATCAGTCTCAGCATTGTAGACATCGGAGCGAGGAGTTGTGGTGGTGGTAGTGCTGTTAGTACCGCCAGTTGTACCGCCAGTTGTATCTGTCTGAGCCGAAGCTGGCAGATTACCTGGTACCATGGCTAAACCAGCAGCTAGAATGCCTGCACCGATTGCTTTGGATAAATCAGAACGTTTCATAATTCAAATGCTCTCTGTTGGCAAAAATCTTTAACTATCATCACTATATCGATCGGCTATTAAAGTTAAATCCACCTCTAGCAGTAAACATTGTTATGTTCCACGTATAACTACAGATTGATATCAAATTTTTAGCAGGCGCACGAAATTAAAGATTGCTCGCGGAGGCACTCCGGCACTAGAAATCGCGCGTCTGGCACCAGACTCGGTTGTGAGGCACTCCCGCACTCCCGACAACAGACAAGGTGTTGTTGACAAAAAAAGGTAAACTCAGATATTGCAGAGACAACTGTTGGAACTCGATCGACGGAGATAAAAACTTTTGGGAATAGAGCTACGCAGCTACGTATTTCTAGACAATTTGCAGCCGCAGCACGCAGCATACATCGGTACAGTCGCCGCCGGATTCTTGCCGCTGCCGGGGGATGCGTCGCTGTGGATAGAAATCTCGCCCGGTATCGAAATTAACCGAATCACCGATGTCGCCTTAAAATCTGCCTCCGTGCGCCCGGGAGTGCAGATAGTCGAACGCTTGTACGGCCTTCTGGAAGTACACTCGAGTCAGCAGGGGGAAACGCGGGCCGCAGGCAAAGCAATTCTAGAATTCATCGGAGTCCGCAGAGAAGAAGGTATCAAACCGCGAGTGATTTCCAGTCAAATTATTCGCAACATTGACCCCCACCAAACACAATTAATCAACCGCACCCGCCGCGGACAGTTGCTGCTGGCGGGGCAAACGCTTTACGTCTTAGAAGTAGAACCGGCTGCTTATGCAGCGCTGGCGGCCAATGAAGCAGAAAAAGGCGCATCTATTAACATCTTAGAGGTTCAGGCTGTAGGCAGTTTCGGACGGCTTTACCTCGGCGGCGCAGAACGAGATATTATAGCAGGTTCCCAGGCAGCAATTGCGGCGGTGGAAAACGTAACGGGTCGAGAAAATCAAGCAATTTTTGGTCGCAAGGAATAGCCGTTAAAGGAGATGCAATTATGGCAAACACACAGCATTTAGCGCTGTTAAAAAAAGGTGCTGTTACTTGGATTGAATGGAGAAATCTCAACCCAAATATAGAACCGGATCTCAGCGAAGCTAACCTCGCTGAAGCAAATCTAAGAGGTGCGCATCTTTGGCGCTCGAATCTTTTTAAAACAGACTTGTTTAAGGCTAAATTAATTGCGGCTAACCTCGCCGAATCTAATCTGAGTTTAGCAAATCTTGCCGGAGCGCAACTGCTCGAAACTAATTTAATAAAAGCTAATTTAACTGGAACCAACCTGCGATCGGCCGACATGAGGCGAGCTGATTTGAGCGGTGCTAATTTAATTGGGTCTGACATCACGGCGGCCAATCTCCAACAAACCGATTTCGCAGATGCGAATTTAATCGGTGCGGTGATGTTTCGAGTTAATGCGATCGGCGCGAACCTCAACTTTGCTAATCTCAGTCAAGCCAATCTCACTCAAGCCGAATTCATTGAAACACATTGCTATGCAGCCAATTTCTCTAAGGCTAACCTCGGGGAAGCTCACTTCACTGCAGCATATCTTTTCAAGGCAAATCTCTGTTTTGCGGAGTTGAGCGCTGCCGATTTCCGGTGGGCAAACCTCGGCAAAGCTGATTTGAGAGGGGCGAATTTGACCCGGGCAAATCTCAGAGGAGCGAACTTGGCGGGAGCTAATCTGGGCGAAGCTATTTTGAAAGGAACAATCATGCCTGACGGCAGCATTATTTCATAAATATTGGATAATATTTAGTCCTGTAAAATAACCGCGATAGTTAAAAAAAATCCAGTTGCGCGTTTACCGACAGCATTGCCAAAACATGAAATTTTGGGGCGGGTTCAGACTTTCTCTCTCATACAAATCAGAGATTTAGTAAACCCGCCTCGACTCAAAACTCGCAACTGTCGATCGACTAATTTTTGCCGGCCGGCGATACTTGATAAAGTCCTCTGACGGGGCCTGGATCGGTCTGTAAATCCTGCTGTTGTGTTGGAAGTGTAAACTGATCTTGGAGCCCGGCGGGAGTGGGGAAACAGCCGCTCGGTTGAGGTGCTAGCTGGCAAGCTGCAGGCAGTGCCATGACTGAGGCATCGAAGGGATTGACGGCATCGGGGACGCGGAGAATTGGATCGCTGGAAACTTGGCGCTGCATTACTCGTCGGTAGAAGCCGTTGACGCGACTCGCATCCCGCTCGATTTCTTTTTCGGGAAAGGCAACGACGCCGCTGGGGGAACCGATGCCTAAATAGTCGCCCAAGTAACCTTGCAAGCTGACGTTGTGGTAAAAGTCTCCTGAAGCTTCAAAGAATTGTCGGTTGAAGTCGTCGGCAATCGGGTGAAATCGAGCTGTTTGTGCTTGAGCTGGTTTGACGGATGCCAGTGCGGCAGAGGCGACAGCGAGAATCAACGCGCCGCTCAGGCTTTTTAACTTTTGACTCATAATATTTCAGCCTCCTTAATTAATTCCGATTCCACTATAAACTGATTATCGGCGGATTATTTGTGTTTTTTACACGGTGTGAGTTATGGATGCTGCGGATTTAAAGGTGTTGCGCGATCGACTTCTAGATTTGTTGTGCGAGTTTGCTTATCGTGAAGGCGATTTTGTGCTGTCTTCGGGGCAGAAAAGTTCTTATTATATTAACTGCAAACCTGTGACGCTGCACGCTGAAGGTGCTTTGGCAACGGGACGTTTGCTGTTGTCGAGGCTGTCGTCGGATGTGCAAGCTGTGGGCGGTTTGACTTTGGGTGCTGACCCGATTGTAACTGCGGTGAGTGTGGTTTCGGCTTTGGGCGATCGACCTATACCAGCTTTAATTGTCAGAAAGGAGACGAAGGGACACGGGACAATGGCGTATATTGAGGGCCCACTGTTGCCAGAGGGGACAAATGTGGCGGTTTTGGAGGATGTGGTGACGACGGGTAAGTCGGCGATGCAGGCGGTGGAACGGTTGCGGGCGGCTGGTTATAAAGTCGATCGCGTGTTGTCGCTGATTGACAGGGAGCAAGGTGGTGCTGAGTTTTATCGCTCTGTTGGATTAAACTTTGAAACAGTTTTTACGATTAAGGATCTTAAGGAATGGCGATCGCGCATCGCTGAATCAGAAGAATAGCCCTAGCTTCTGCCTCCAAAAATATAACAAAAGCGCAACTTTAGTCGCTACTGCTAAATAGTAGTGATTAAAGTCCCTGCTACCAAGAGCTGGGCGAATATTTACGGGCAATGGGTAAGTCCTCGCGCCATGTGTCGAGAGTTAAAAAGGCAGGGACTAAAAAAAAAATACGATCCTGGGCCGTCAAGCTGCGACGGCGTGTGGGTACAAAAATTAAGAGTAAAATACTGGGAAAAAGTGAATAATACAGAGCCATAAAACTTGGTATTGCTAGAGGAAATCGGTGTTTGATTGGGTGGGATTATAAACTATGGCCCCTCTAATTTTATCAAAATCAGCTCAGATACTTGGATCGCAATGGAAAATAAAGTTTTCCGTGCTAAACAAGAGCAAGCTTTCAGGTCAGAGTCTCTACCAATCGGCAGATTTTAGCAGAGGTAAATTATAACCTGAGTGAGATATTAACTAGAGAAGACTGTTTTAATATGTTACATGACCCGACGCAAGGAGAAGCAGTAATGATTTTACCTGCATCTATTCAAGGGAAATGGAAACTACTGGCAACAGCCTTGATTTTTCCTCTGACACTAATTGGTGTTGGCATTCAGCAACAACCGCTTCAAGCACAACAAAATCCATCTAAGAGTAATGTTGCTGCATTGCCAGATGGTATTTACCTGTACGGAGATTCGCCACAGCCCAACCAAGTGCTTCAAAACTATATTGTGTTTCAACGCCAGAACGATCGGGTCGTCGGTGCAATCTACGCGCCGCGATCGGACTTTGCGTGCTTCACTGGTAAGATCCAGGGAAATACACTTTACGGGAAGGCAATCTCAGCCGGAAAGATTCAAACAGTTGAAATCAATACTCAGCTAACCAATCTGCATTCTATTCGCACAATTAGCTCAAACGATCGGCGCATTCTTTCAACGTGCCAAGAAACAGCGCAAGCTAACATATCCAGGTAACTCTTTTACTTAGCTCAAATGCTGCATGAGGCGGGCGGTGCGTTACACTGCGTTAACGCACCCTACGAATTGAAAATTTCTGGTTACCAGGATCTGCCTGGTAATACAGCGTATTCCAGGTTTATGAAGTAGGGACACGGCAATGCCGTCTCCCTACGGTGGGGATAGATATATCTAGGATGTCCTTCATAAATGTGGAATATGCTGTAAATATCTAGAGGCGATGCCTCGATTGAAAAATAGTACAAAAGATGAGTTTTGACCGCCGGCTTAATGGCCATGAAAAAAATCAGTTTTATTGACTTATTCTCAGGAAGAGGCGGCATGAGATTAGCGTTTGAATCCGCCGCTGTTCCTTGAATCTGGAAACAGAATGCCTCTTAAGCAGCGAAATCAATCCCTACGCTCAGTTAGTTTACCAGTACAGGGTAGGCGGCTAATTGACTATCGCGGTGGTAATTCTCTTCATTCTGGGGAACTGGGTTTGCGAGGCGAGTTCAGTTTAGAGGAAATTGAGTTGATGAAGAGTTTTATCTTGACAAGGCGAAATAAAGAATTTGGGCATGACTCAGATGGCAAGCTATTAACTAAAGAGCAAATAGCTACTTTTTTTTGCTCATCCCAATCTCGATAAAATTCTGCATTCCTTGGTAACAAAAAAGTACCTGCAAGGGAACATCGCAATTCTCCTTTTCGGAAACTTCTTTTAATATAACCTTAAGTAAAATGCGCCATCAGCACGCTACTTTTGAGCGGGCATCCTGCCCGCCCCACAAGAAACGAAACAGCTTTACGATTAAGTAAGGTGGGTAATGCCCACCCTACGAATTAATCCAATTAGCTTTGGGCTACAGGTTCCTTAGCCAAAAACTTCTCTAATTCCGTCAAAGCATCGGCATCAACCTTAGTCTGCATCGGACAGAATTTAGGGCCGCACATTGAACAGAATTCAGCAGTTTTGTAGATATCTGCCGGCAAAGTTTCGTCGTGATATTCCTTAGCCCGTTCTGGATCTAATGACAGCTCAAATTGACGGTTCCAATCGAAATTGTAACGCGCTTTCGAGAGTTCATCATCGCGATCGCGCGCACCCGGACGGCCCCGTGCAATATCTGCAGCGTGAGCCGCGATTTTGTAAGCAATCAGCCCGTTTCGGACATCCTCAGCATTCGGCAATCCTAAGTGTTCCTTCGGTGTCACGTAACACAGCATTGCAGTACCGTACCAACCAGCCATCGCCGCCCCAATTGCTGAGGTAATGTGGTCGTATCCAGGCGCAATATCTGTCACCAACGGCCCCAAAACATAGAAGGGTGCTTCCGAACACTCCTCCATTTGTTTCTTGACATTAAACTCAATTTGATCCATCGGAACGTGACCAGGCCCTTCCACCATTACCTGCACGTCGTGTTCCCAAGCTTTGCGAGTTAATTGTCCCAAAGTTTTGAGTTCAGCTAATTGAGCATCATCCGACGCATCGTGAGTGCAACCGGGGCGCAGAGAATCTCCCAAACTAAACGAAACATCGTATTTTTTGAAGATTTCAATGATGTCGTTAAAGTGAGTGTAGAGAGGATTTTGTTTGTGGTGATGTAGCATCCAGCGCGCCAAAATGCCGCCGCCGCGAGAGACAATCCCAGTCAGCCGATTTTTCACCAAAGGCAAATGCTCGATCAAAATTCCGGCGTGAATAGTTTGGTAATCAACACCTTGTTGAGCGTGTTTGTCAATGATGTGAAGAAAGTCATTGGGGGTCAGACTTTCCATATTACCGTGAACGCTTTCTAGTGCTTGGTAAATTGGTACAGTACCGATCGGCACCGGTGAAGCTTTGATAATTGTAGTGCGAATTTCATCCAAATTCCCGCCGCCGGTGGACAAGTCCATGACGGTATCAGCGCCGTATTTCACTGCTAGTTTAAGCTTGTCAACTTCTTCTTCCATATTGGAAGAGTTGGGAGATGCACCGATATTAGCATTGACTTTGCATTTAGACGCAATGCCGATCGCCATCGGTTCTAAATTCGTGTGATTGATATTAGCCGGAATAATCATCCGTCCCCGCGCTACTTCCGCGCGGATCAGTTCTGGCGGGAGATTCTCTCGCTTAGCAACAAAGTGCATTTCCTCAGTAATTACACCTTGGCGGGCGTAGTGCATTTGAGATACATTGCTCTGCCCGCTACGCTTAGCGATCCATTCGGTACGCATATTTAATTTCCTTGATAAACAGCTTCCCTCCGCTGGTATTACCCAGACTCAGGTTCTAAGGGTGTTTTCTCAGCCCGGATATTCGGGCACCCCTAGCTAAGCTGTTAATAGTAGCACTGATGTCTGTACCAGATGAAAGCAATTAAGGAAATCTTAATATAAACAATGGGGTGAAGAGATCGAAAGTGCGATCTGCCTTTTGGGGCTTCTGATATTTCTGCTGTGAAAAAAGTGTGATGGTACCCCATTTAACAATCTAAAAACAATCACACTTCATCAGGATTAATCCCCATTTCGCGCAATTTTGCTGCTAGGCGATCGGCGCGTTGTTTTTCTTCCTGCGCGCGAAGGTGTTCTTCGTCAGCGCGAAGGTGTTCTCGTTCCGCCCGCAGGCGTTCTTCTCGGGCACGTTCCTCTCCAATTAACAGCAAATTCCCTTCACTATCCCACCAACGCAACCAAGGTAAATTCATCTCATCATATTCACCTTGCCAAATGCCCAACTCAACTCCAAGCTGAGGAATCGGATAGCGACCGCGCTCATTTACATTCATGCGCTGATAGCGATTGTCTTCTAAATGATACATTTCTACAGCCGCTTTTTTCACTTCATAAATGCCGTAGTAAGGCACGCGAATCGCCTGTTCGTAAACCCAAAGTTTGCCCACCTTTTGTTCTTCGGCTTGACCGGGTTCGGGCGGGGGCGTTCTGTCTCGCTCTTCTGCACCGTTCCCCGACACAAATTCCAAAACAATGAGCGGTGCAACGTATTCTTTCCACAATACATAAGAACGTCGCACCTCACCATTTAAGAGTGGGGGAACATTCGGCACATAAAACCAATCGGGCGCTTCGGCACCGCGTTCGAGAGGGTCAGTTAAACGCCAATAAATCCCGCAATCTTGACCGATGCGATAGCGTCCGTCTGGATGAAGTCGTTGCAATATTGGTCGGAGTGAATCAGTGAGAATAATGCTTTGAGGAAGTTCTTGAAAGTTTTTCACAAAAGTACCATCGGACTCTGGCAGTTCAGTGTGGTCTGGGAGATGGGTGACTTCCAATTCAAATGATTTGGCAATAGTCATAACAGTTGCGCAGATTTGAGGAATTAAACTTATTATAGTAGAAGGAATAAGGAAGAAGCGAAATTTTGCGGATTCAAATCGCCCCTAAATTAGTAAAAATTAATAATAGAAAAACATCCTATTAACCCAATATAAAATCAACGCTCACTTCTAAATCGGGAAAAGCCAGCGGCGCAACTTGTTGACCGCGCCAAAACTTGAGGATTAAACTATAGCAATCCTAAATGATTTATGAGATAATAGCCAAAATCACTACATAATTTATCTATGTTAGAAGAATTAACG
>NZ_JAUBQD010000048.1:0-57974 GCF_036701085.1 Microcoleus sp. Pol7_A1 | reverse complement strand
TCAGATAGCACTCAGTTTTTTCGCTTCTGTGCTTTATTGCGTAAGCATCCCTATTTAAAAACTGTCCGGAGTATTGATTTAATAAGATTGAGAGTAGAGAGTAGGGTTCCATGCAGACTGCACCTTACTGGTTGAAAAAAATGGTGACTAAATCTCCCAAAAATTTAAAGACCGCCAAACCCCGAGCAGTTTAGAGAATCAAAAATGCAAAAATTAGCTGCCAAGCAATTTTCCACAGTACGGGTGGCTACCTAACAGCGCGCCGAACGACTAGAAAATGCGTAGGACAAACCGACAAAAACAGCTAACCTCAATACAGAAATAAGCCTTTCCATTTGAGTGACATTCCCTTATAATTAAAGATTAAAGCTCAAAATTACTGCGCAGCCTAATTGCTGCTACTTTTATGCCTCTACCTATAGTTGCTATTATTGGACGCCCCAATGTAGGCAAATCGACGATCGTCAACCGTTTAGCCAACACCCAAGACGCGATCGTCCACGACGAACCAGGAATCACGCGCGATCGCACTTACAGACCGGCTTACTGGGGCGATCGGGAATATCAAGTCGTAGACACCGGCGGGTTAGTATTCGACGACGAGACAGAATTTCTGCCTTTAATTCGCGAACAAGCAATGGCCGCCCTCGCAGAAGCCAGCGCAGCCATTTTCGTAGTAGACGGACAAACCGGGCTCACCGGCGGCGACGAATCGATCGCATCTTGGCTGCGACTGCAAAAAGTCCCTGTCATTCTCGCCGTCAACAAGTGCGAATCGGAAAATACAGGACTCACCCAAGCAGCAGACTTTTGGCAATTGGGACTCGGAGAACCTTACCCAATTTCAGGCATTCACGGCAACGGCACCGGCGAATTGCTCGACAAATTAATTACTCACCTTCCCACGGAAGCGTTACCAGAAGTTGAGGAAATTAAAGTAGCAATTATCGGTCGTCCCAACGTCGGCAAATCGAGTTTGTTAAACGCATTTCTCGGAGAAAATCGTGCCATAGTCAGCCCGATTTCCGGCACAACCCGCGACGCGATCGACACCTTAGTAGAACGCAACGGTCAAACCTACCGCCTGATCGACACAGCCGGCATCCGCAAAAAGAAAAACGTCGAATACGGCGCAGAATTTTTCGGCATCAACCGCGCTTTCAAAGCCATCCGCCGCGCCAACGTCATACTGTTAGTAATTGACGCAATTGACGGCGTTACCGATCAAGACCAAAAATTAGCCGATCGCATCAGCCAAGAAGGTCGAGCCTGCATCATAGTCGTCAACAAATGGGACGCAGTAGAAAAAGACTCCGACACCATCTACGAGTACGAAAGAGAAGTAAGAACCAGACTTTATTTCCTCGACTGGGCAGAAATGATTTTTGTTAGCGCCATGAGCGGACAGCGAGTTGAAAAAATCATTGAATTAGTAGACAAAGCCTCCGACGAACACAAACGCCGCGTCACTACCGCCGTCATTAACGAAGTCATAGAAGAAGCCACAAGCTGGCACTCAGCCCCAGTTACCCGCCAAGGAAAACAAGGCAAAATCTATTACGGTACTCAAGTGCGATCGCAGCCACCGACAATTGCGCTGTTTGTCAACGATCCCAAACGCTTCACCGAAAATTACCGCCGTTACATGGAAAGCCAATTTCGCAAACACCTCGGCTTTACCGGTACACCAATGCGGCTGCTTTGGAGAGGAAAAAAAGTTCGTGCCACCGAAATGAGCACAACAAACAGAGCACTGCGCGTCAAGTAATTTTCGATTTTAGATTTTGGATTTTAGATTGAAGAAAAAACGCAATTGAATGATAAAATTAATGAATTGCGTTTTTTTTGTATCCTCAAAAATCAAAGAATTGCCAACTCCAAATGTCAAATACCAAATCGAAAATCAACAATCTTAAATCCCCCATGAAAAAATCTAAAATCTAAAATCTAAAATCCCAAGATGGACGAACAAGAGTTTAAACAAAGAACGAAGCAGCTAGCATTAAGAGTTATTAAGCTAGTAAGTTCACTGCCAAAAAATACCGTTTCTGAGGTAATTGGCAAGCAGTTAATTCGTTCAGGAACTTCTGTAGGGGCTAACTATCGAGCAGCTTGTCGCGCTAGATCGACAGCAGACTTAATTGCCAAACTCAGAATAGTGGAAGAAGAAGCGGATGAATGTTTGTACTGGATGGAGTTGATAGTTGAAGCTAAATTAGTAGATGTCGATAATTTGAGGAATATCATGTCAGAAACGAATGAAATTTTAGCAATGACAGTTGCCTCTATCAAAACTTTAATTGCTAAAAACCCAACAGCAAATCGCCAATAAAAAAAATCTCAAATACTACAAAAATTGCCAAGCTAAAATCAAACAATCCCAACCATAAATCAAACAATCAAACAATCAAACAATCAAACAATCCCCAATCAAGCAATCCCCAATCAATCAAACAATCAAACAATCCCCAATCAAAAAATCTAAAATCTAAAATCTAAAATCTAAAATCGCAAGATGGACTTACTTCGATCGCTCCCCATCGGACTCTACCTAGAACAACCAATAACCTGGCTTCACCGCCTAGACTCCCGCGTAAAACTAGCTTGGTTGATGACATTTCTGATCGCGCCAATACTCGCCAATCCCATCTGGCGGTTGATGCTGGTAGGAATGTTAATCGTACTGACACTAACAGCAGCAATCCCTTTGCGGGTATGGAAACAGCAAATGGGACTGCTGCTGCTATTCTGCATTTTAATATTTTGCTTGAGCGCGATCGCTCCCGACGCACTCCCATCAGAACACCAGCCCCGCATCCCCGCCGACGAATTCACCTTTTCCCAACAGCCCGCAACTCTTCCACCCCCGCCCCAGCCAAAACCCTGGTACAAAACTTTTAATTTAGGCTCAAATTCCCCAATCCCAAATCCGAAATCCCAAATCTCAAATCAACTCCCCCAACCCACAAACTACCGTTACGTTTTATTCAAACAAGGCCCGATTAAAATCACCCGCAAATCCCTAGATTTAGCTATTAACGTCAGCACCCTCTTTTTCACAGTAATTTACAGTACCAACCTCTATCTCCTTACCACAGCCAGTGAAGAAATAACCAGCGCGATCGAAAACTTAATGCAACCTCTGCGCCGCTTGAACTGGCCTGTTACCGAAATAGCACTAACATTAACGTTATCTTTGCGCTTCATTCCCCTAGTATTGGAAGAAATACAAAATTTAGTGCGATCGGTCAGAACCCGAGCGATCAACTGGAAAAAACTCGGATTTCGCCGCGCCGCTCAAGTGTGGTTGATGATAGCCGAGCGACTCTTAGAAAACTTGCTCCTGCGAGCCGAACAAATAGCCAGCGCCATGAAAGTTCGCGGCTTCACCAGTCCCGATCGACACCGTGTAGAATGGCACCAGTTGCAATTGAAAATCCGAGACTGGATCGCCCTCGGGTGCTTGATCGTCCTCTGGAGCGCCCGCTTCGTTTGGGGTTGGGACAGTTGAGATTTTAGATTTTAGATTTTAGATTTTAGATTGAATAATATTGAAGGATTGGCAAGGACTGATTCGAGCGGGGTTTGGAAAACGGGCCTACATTTGAGTAAATTTTGTCTGGTACGTGACAGTCCTGCTAAAGTAATGGAGACAAATATTTAGAGATCCAAGACCTTGAACATCTATCTTGGGACAGATATCGTATATGTTCCGCGCATTCAAGCTGCATTAGACCGCTTTGGCGATCGCTTCCTCGAAAAAGTTTACACGCCCGCCGAACAAAGGGACTGCGGGCAACTAAATTCTCAACACAGCAGCATTAAAGGTAAAATGAATCGAGTTTCCTGCAACCAACTAGCAGGGCGCTGGGCAGCAAAAGAAGCTGTTGTCAAAGCTCTAGGCACGGGATGGCGGGGAATACGGTATGCAGATGTGGAAATTCGGCGTTCCGAAAACGGTGCTCCCAATGTGCAACTGCACGGAAACGCAGCAGCACGAGCCTCTGTTTGGGGAAATTGCCAGTGGCAATTGAGCCTCAGCCATGACGGAGACTATTCTATGGCTACGGCGATCGCCCTTTGTACCCCGCCCTCAAACAACGCCGTGCCCACAAACACCGAAACTAAAATCTAAAATCGAAATCTTTAATCTAAAATTGACCGACTGTAAACTTGAATGACTACCGAAACTTACCTGAATCATCCAAACTTTGGCCTCCTCTTCAGGGTATCCCAGGTTGAAGACAGCCAAGAATTATTTACCACCCTATACGCCCAACGCCTGTTTTTTTTGGTGACAAACGGCCCAGGCGGGCTGAGATTTGAACCAATCAGCCGCTCCGACGCTCGCCTCATGGTCGAAATTCGCCTGCGAACCCTGCGTCGCAGCGGACAATATCAAGAGTACGACCAATTGCAGACCATTCACCAGCGCACGTTTCAATAACGAAAATCAGTAATTTGGTAATTGGTAACTGTCTTAATTTTCCTTCCCTCCAGTTCCCAGCGTTGAGCAACCATGACCATAGCCTCTCGAATTAACAGCATTCGCCAACACTTGCCCGAATCAGTGCGGTTAATTGCCGTTACCAAACAAGTACCGACTGATGCTATCCGCGAAGCATACGACGCCGGTATCCGCGATTTTGGCGAGAGTAAGGTTCAAGAGACTGCCGAAAAACAAAGCCAACTGCAAGATTTACCGGATATCAACTGGCACTTGATCGGCCACTTGCAAGCCAACAAAGCCGCTAAAGCCCTAGAGCATTTCCAGTGGATTCATTCTCTAGACAATTTAAAAATCGCTCAGCGACTTTCGCGCTTGGCGGGCGAACAGTCCTGCTCTCCCCAAGTTTGCCTGCAAGTCAAAATGTTGACCGATCCGGACAAATACGGCTGGAGCGTTCCAGAACTGCTTGCCGACCTTCCAGAACTAAACAAATGTCAGCATATCAAAATTCAAGGTTTGATGACAATACCCCCACAGGGGTTAAATGAGTCGCAAATCCTAGAATTATTTAACAGCACCCGCGAACTTGCTGACAAAATCCAGCAGCAAAATTTGCCCTGCATTCAAATGCAACAGCTCTCGATGGGGATGTCGGGAGATTATCATTTGGCAATTCAAGCAGGTGCTACTATGGTACGGCTAGGACAAACCTTATTTGGCTCTAGGAGGGGATAAATAATTGAAATCTTCTGATAAAGACAATTTAGGTTAAATATAGAGTAGTCAGCCACCCGCAACTAACGCGCAACGCGAGTATAGTCGGGGTAGCAAAGTCGTGAAGGAGCGTGAATCATGAATATTTTTTCTAAACTGCGAGATTTTGTAGGCATCAACAATGAGCCTGAGTACGATGACGTGTACGACGAAACCGAAGGAGAGCGCTATCAGAACTTCTACCAAGCGCCTGAACCCAACCCCGCTGCCGTCGCAGCAGCAGAAGAAGAACGTCGTCAAAATCGTAGAATGCGGGAGCGGTCAGTAGTAGGATCGACAGGTATGGATGTCGTTGCACCAACCGGGGGAGTAGGGTCAGTAATGAATAACGTGATTGGAATGCCTGGAGCTATGAACGGGATTTCGGAAGTAGTAGTAATGGAGCCGCGCACTTTTGAAGAGATGCCGGCAGCAATTCGAGCTCTTAAGGAACGGAAGTCTGTGGTTTTGAACCTGACGGTGATGGACCCAGACCAAGCGCAAAGAGCTGTGGACTTTGTGGCGGGCGGTACTTATGCCCTTGACGGTCATCAAGAGCGAATTGGCGAAAGTATTTTCTTGTTTACGCCTAGCTGCGTGCAGGTGAGAACTCAGTCGGGTGTGGTTCACGAAGTGCCTCCAGCCCAAGGACGGCCCCGCCCTGCTGCTCCTGCACCTACAGTCTGGCCGGCAGAACAAGCTCCAATGGCTCAGTAGTCAGTAGTTAGCAGTCAGTTGGCAGTGGTCAGTAGTCAGTAGTCAGTAGTCAGTAGTCAATAGTTAACAACTAATAACTGTGGAATAAACACTGCGGATTAATAACATTAGCTAACAACTAAGTAACCAATGACAACTGACAACTGATAACTGGCAACTGATAACTCAAAAGTGACAAGTGACAACTGACTAATGACTAACATAAAATTTGGTACGATCGGCGGCGGGGTAATGGGAGAAGCTCTCTTATCCCGCTTAATTGCACAAAAAGTTTATTTGCCTTCAGAAATATTGGTGAGCGAGCCACAACTTCAACGGCGCCAATTTTTGACGGAAACCTACGGGATTGGAACAACAGCCAGCAATCTAGAAGTTGCTGCCGCTACAGAAGTGCTGTTTTTGGCGATTAAACCGCAAGTTTTTGATACCGTAGCTTTGGAGTTGGCGGTGGCGGCCGATCGCAAACAGGGAAATAATGGAGAAACGGCTAATTCCCAGCCAGAAGCGCTGGTAGTGTCGATTTTGGCTGGAGTGCCACTGAGCAAGCTCGAACCAGCCTTCCCGGGGCGGGGAGTGCTGCGTGTGATGCCGAATACTCCGGCTACGGTAGGAGCAGGAATGAGCGCGATCGCTCCGGGAAAACTTGTTCAATCGGCTGATTTAGAATTGGTAAAGCGGATCTTTCAGGCCGTCGGAGAAGTGGTAGAAGTACCTGAGAGTATGCTGGATGCGGTGACGGGGCTTTCGGGTTCCGGGCCCGGTTATGTCGCAATTTTGATAGAGGCCTTGACAGATGGCGGAGTTTGTGCAGGACTGCCACGGGTGATCGCCTCTCAATTAGCTTTGCAAACAGTATTCGGTACGGCGAAACTATTGCAAGAAACGGGAATGCACCCAGCAGAATTGAAAGATCGAGTTACGAGTCCCGGCGGTACAACTATTGCCGGAATTGCTAAATTAGAGAGTAGCGGTTTTCGTTCTGCGCTGATCGAAGCAGTGAAAGCAGCTTGTTTGCGTTCTCAAGAATTAGGGAAATAAGTTAGGAATAACGCACAGAAACAATCATAAACGAGTTCAATCGCACTTTAAACCTGCCGCTTTTGCCGTCGGATATTTGACGGGAACAAAAGCTACACCAAACTCTTCTTTTCGACACTTGACAATATGCACCAATTCGCTGGGGGGATTTTTGCGATCGCCATTCTTTCCAAACTGAATAGTTCCCGTTCCTCCTGACGCAATAAAATTCTGATTGGAAAGCGTTTTCTGCATTCCTTCGCGGCTGGGTTGCTGTTGCATTTCCATTGCCTTAATCAGTGCAATAGTTGCATCGTAAGCTAAGGCTGTATCGGTATTTACCTTTCCTCCCCACAGCTTTTGAGCCTGTTGAGGAAATTTTTTGTTAAGACTACTTAAGGGATGCCAGGGGACAGACACGATTAGTTTTTCAAAAGATTTTAGCTGGGATGCTGCTTCTAAAGTTCTCCACTTGTAGAGTACCCAAATTCCGGCTATCCAATTGCGATCGCGGTTGGCTTTAACCATTGCGATCGCGTTATTTAATGAATTGGTAATTTGACCGTCTGGAGATAACACGATCGCTGTTTCTCCTGTTCGCTGGATTTCATTTAAAGCTGTTTGGGCGTTAAATTCATTTTTCGATAAATCGAAGTCGCGAGTTCTGACTATTTTTCCTTTTTTGTCATCTTGAAACTGCCTTTTGAATGCTTGTGTAAAATAAGAACCCGACGAACTGCCGGGATTGTATAAAACTGTTGCTTGATTTTTACCTACTGACCGCAGATACTTTGCTAAACTTTGAGCTGCAAACCGACTCGAATAGGATGTGCGAAAGAAAATTTTTCGATGCTTTTCTGTCAGTTCTTCCGTTGTGCTTCCAGGAGAAATCAGCACCAGATTATTTTGGTCATAAATATCTATCGCTGATAGGGTAATTTCACTGGCATAATGACCTACTACCCCTAAAATATCCGGCTGTTTAACCAGTGCATTTGCTGTTTTAATTGCCTCTGCTTTGAGATTCGCATCGTCAGCAATGATGACTCTCAGACCTTTGCCGTTAATAGCTTTGGCTTCGATCGAGCTTTGACCGGGAAAGTTTTGATTCCTCTCAGTAGCAGCGATTAATCCTAAATTAACTTCCGTTTGGGCTTGGGCAACGCCGCGCAAAAGTTCTTTTGCCGAATCAGCATTAACGGCAGAACCTGACTGATTTTTCAGGATGGGAACGGCAACAGCAAGTGTGTAATAATCAGCATTTTTGTTTTTCAAAAAAGTATTGTTCATGTAAATTAAAGTTTCTGGATCGATGCTGTCTTCTTCGTTCCAGGATTTTTTGAATAAATCAAAAGCAGATTGATAATTTGATTTGGCAAACTCCTCAACTCCCTTTTGCTTTAACCGAGGTGAAGAAGTTTTGACGAGGATTTCTTCGCCGCAACTCAAAGCATCTCCCTGGATTAAAGGACAAGTTTTAGGTGTAATTGTGCGTAAAAAAATAGGGGCTGCCAGTCCCGCTGTCATTCCCGCAACTGCCAATGGTAACAAGCTAAAGATCGATCGAGAAAACAGCCTGCGTTTCGGCGGTGGTGAGTGCAACTCTGTTAGCGATCGCAAATCCTGCAACACTTCAGCAACAGATTGGTAGCGGTCGTTAAAGTGGTAGCGCACCATCTTATTTAAAACTTTTTCCAGTTGGTCGCTAATTTGTACCATCGGGCGATCGTCACTTGAGTAGCGCCAGATGAGTTCGCCAGTTTTTTTATCATTAAAAAAGTCTTCAATATCTAACCCTGCGATCGCTTGAATGCCGATGATTCCCGCAGCATAGATATCGCTGTTCAATCTGGGCTGATTTTTCCACTGTTCGGCTGGCATATAACCGTCTGTACCAACCGCGCGAGTTTGAGTTATTTGACCGTTCTCGATCGCCAAAGTGCCGATCGCTTTTACTGCCCCAAAGTCAATTAACACAATTTTGCCGTCAAGCTTGCGCCGGATTAAGTTTGACGGTTTAATATCGCGGTGAATAATACCTTGAGAGTGGACGCAATCTAAAACTGACAAAATATCTTGCAATAAATCAATAACTTCTGACTCCTGAAACTGGCTGATAGATGCGAGTTCTTTGTTGAGCGGATTTCCTTCGATGTATTCTTGAATTAAGTAAAATTTTCCCTGTTCAATAAAGCGATCGATCAACTTGGGAATCTGCGGACACTTATCGAGATACTTCAGGGTTTGAGCTTCTCTTTCAAATTGCTGTTGTGCTTCCTTCAACAGCCGCGGATCGTTAGATTCAGGAGGCTCAATTTCCTTGACGACGCACAGGGGATTTTCGGGGCTGCCTAAAGCGTCGTTAGCCGTATAGGTTTTAGCAAACCCTCCCTGCCCTAATTGACCGATAATTCGGTAGCGATCGCGCAGAATATCTCCAGGCTTCAGGCACCTAAATTGTTCCATCCCCTTAACTCGCTGCACTCGTTGGTGTCTATCGTACCACAAATATGACTTTTATGAACTCAAAGTTATGACTTTTATGAACTCAAAGTTATGAATTTATGAATAGACTTTGAGATTGGCTTATTTAATAATCTTGACATCTGAGATTTTACGCGGAGATTTTTTATGGCTTTAAAACCCGATCCGTCAGAACAGCGGCGATTAATTGACGACAATACATCCGAAGTCGTTACTTTGTCGATCGCAGATGCAACTAATTTTCCTTTGGGAGTTTGGATGCTTGGAGGTGACGATGTAGTCACCAGCTCAACAGCTAATGATTTGGTTTATGGCAATGAAGGAGAAGATATTATCAGCGGGGATTTGGGCAACGATTCTTTATTAGGAGGAAAAAATAAAGACTTGCTGACTGGAGATGAGGGAAATGACTCTCTCAGCGGCGGTCAAGATGCAGATTTTCTGATAGGTGGTGCGGGAAATGATATTCTCTTGGGCGGTAGAGGCAATGATTTTTTAGTCAGCGGTAACGGAAATGACACTCTGGTGGGAGGTTTGGGTCGCGACATTTTAGGAGCTTTGGATGATAATAATAGTTCAATCAAAATCGGGGGCAGCAATTTGTACGTCCTCCAAGCAGAACCCGGAGTTACAGATGTCAATAATGCCGATTTGATTGTAGGTTTCAGACCCGCTTTCGATCGAATTGGATTGGCAGGCGGTTTGACTGCTAGCGATGTAGACTTGCAATACGTGACAAACGTCACAGTTTTATTTGGGTATGATGCACCAGAAAGTTTCAAACTATTTACCCCGCCAGGTTCATTCGATCTTCAACCGATACAGAGTCAAGGCACTCTAATTAAAGTTAGGAATTCCGGCGACATAGTAGGGTTTGTGGCAAATGTAAGAGTGGCTGAGATTCAAGGAAGTATTATCTCTGCTCAGGGATTCTAAGCTGTATAATGCGCTCCAACGCATCCTGCAAAAGCTTAAATCGAAGATTGGAAAGAGAAATGGTAATCTGCAACCAGCGGTACAAAAATACTAATTATCGATCGCTAGCTGCTGTTTCCAATTTCTCCCCAATTCTCGGTTCCGTACCATTCAACAGACGCTGAATATTGCTCCGGTGCCGTACAATTACAAATACGCCGCCCGCAATTCCAAACAATACATAAGCTAGCGGCTGATGTAAAGCAAACATCAATCCAGCAACGCTAATTGCCCCGATAATCGAGCTTAAAGAAACAATTCGCGACACCGCAAATACTATCCCGAAAATTCCGAAAGTTCCCAAACCAACAGGCCAGTACAAACCGAGCAAAACTCCCAAACTCGTAGCCACAGATTTACCGCCGGTAAACCCCAGCCAGATTGATTTGCTGTGGCCCAAAATAGCAGAGAAACCAGCAAAAGTTGCCATCCAAGGGATGACAGTTGCAGTATTTTCTAAACCTGCGGCGGTTGCTAGCTGCTGGGTAAAAGTGAGAGAATAAATGTAGCGGATTAGGACGATCGCACTTACCCCCTTCAACACGTCAACCAGCAACACCCCCAACCCCGGCCACTTTCCCAAAGTCCTCAGTACGTTAGTCGCACCAGTCGAACCCGAACCAACCTCTCGAATATCAATTCCTAGCATCCATTTCCCCAAGGCGTACCCAGTCGGAATCGATCCCAGCAGATAAGCTGCTATTAACAGTGCGCCATTTAAAATTATCCAGCTAGCCATTTTTTAATTTGATATTTTGTGTACTTTTAAAATTTGCCACCTTTCTACTAGCATAATTAGCAATTAGCAATTAGCAATTACCGATTACCAATTACCAATTACCAATTACCCAATCAAAAATCCTTAGCAGTCGTCAAAGTTTGCGGGTCAGAAGCAAAGGCCAACCACAGCGGAAATTGCAGCATTGACAAACTAATTAAATCCTCAGTTTCATCAATGACAATTAGCGGCAATTTGCCATCTTTCACCAGTCGATCGGCTTTTTGAGCCAAAGCTTCCGCAGACTCAAACATAATAATCCCCCTTTCCGGGCCAAAATCGCTGCGAGTAATGCCCAAACAGTCCTGCAAACCCCGGCGCCACTCTCCCAAACGTTCGGGACTGTTGGCGAGCACTAAAGTCCGCACCCGTCCGCCGTAGACGCTTCTGAGTACAGAAATAATTGTCGAAGTAATCAAGATATTTTGCAAGCGCGAACCCATAGTCCGCAAAGCGCCCCTTCCTCCTTGGGTGAAAAACCAGTTAGAAACTCGTTCCGCGTGGATGGGTTCAAAAGTGCGGCGGAGTTGCCAAGGCGGGCCGTAGTAGTCTGGGAGAGTGCGGTATTGATCGAGGGTGCGCCGAATTTGTTTGGCTTGTTCTTGAAATCCCTGTTCAGAAAATCTGGGATTTATGGGTGCTGAGGATTGAGACTCCTCAGCAGGAATTTGCTTGGGTGTCTCTTGCACCGGCGGGGTCAAATCTAAGAGTTCGGCGGTAGCCGCCAAATCCTGCAAACTGCCTACTAGATAGTCTTTGAAACCCTGGACTCGAATTGCTAAATCTTGGGAAACGCCGGCAAAAGTTGTGCGCATTTCCTTTTGAATTCGATCGCGCCGGCGTTCTAGTTTTTCTACTTCGATTTGCAGCGCTTGTTTGCGCTGATCTAGTTGAATCAAGCCGTCTTGTACCAAACGCCCGATCGATGCTTGAGCCTCGCCCAACGCTTCTATAGCATTGGCTTTGTCGGCTTCCAAGGCGGCAATTCTTTCAGTCAAATTTTGTTCTTGCTGCTGCAATTGTTTGACTCTGTCTGCCAACTGTTCGGTAACATTTTCTGGGATGGGAGTTACCGTTTCTGCGGTTGCTGTTGGCTGGGAGTCGGTTGGAGGGTCGATTTGAGCGATCGGACTTTCTGATTCGCCATCGTCGGTGTTGAGCGGGATTTGGGCCTGGGCGCCTGCTTCGTCCACGAATTCGGCGATTTCGGCATCTTCCCCGCCCAGCGGCGGGTCTGTTTCTGGCGGGAGTTGGGCTGGCAGTTCATTTTCGTCGATCCACAAATCCCGTGTTTGAGATAGAAGTTGGTACTCCGTCTCATTCACGGGTAAATCGACTTCGCCGTCACCGCTTGGGGCGGCTGGTTGTGGTTGCGGTTCTTGGGTTGGAGATTCGTCTGAATTCATGGGAAATTTTGTTTGGCGTGGGGCACAGAAAAGTTAAAAATTTAAAATTAACAACTTTTTTAGTCTTGACGGGGACAGCGCTGTTCTAAGCAGGTCTGTAGCATTTTACGATCGAATAGAACCGGCAGAAAGTGAATGCTGTTAATTTCTTTGAAATAGAACAAAATCGGCACCGCGGGCCAAAATATCCGCCAATTTTGCCATTCGCGGTAAGGAAAGCGGCGGATTAAATTGGACGATCGATAAATGTCCAAATCGGTTGGGGTAAATTGCAGCCGGATGGTGGCGGCTTGGTACATCAGAAACAAGCCGAACAGCGAAAGCGACAAACTCGCCCACTTCTGCACGAACAGCAGCGGTACGCCCGCCAGTACCAAAACTAGGGGAAGCGCATAACTCGGAGCGAGTTCGATCGTACTTGTCGGCGCAGTTGAAGAGGCAGTTGTAGTCACGGGTTTAAGTTAAACGAATTTTGTCAATACTTTATATTTTACCGTTTCCTAGCTTACAAGCCTTTGAGTACGCTAGAGCCCGTCCCCTGAAACATCAGCCAAGTCATGAAAAAGTTCACAATAAAAATAGCCAGCAAAGCCGTCACCACCGCCGTAGTAGTAGATTGACCGACGCCTTTTGCCCCGCCAGTGGTAGTCAAACCCCAGCTAGTGCCGATTACAGCAATCAAACCACCGAATACAAAAGCCTTAATTGCCGCGCTGCAAATATCCCACAGACTCAGAAAATTGCGGACTGATTCTAAAAACACGTTTTGAGAGATGCCGTACATCGCCGTAGCAATCAGCAGTCCGCCGGCTATGCCGGTGACGAGACACATGATGGTTAAAATTGGCAGCATCAAGCAGCAAGCAAGGACGCGGGGAATTACTAAATAGTCGATCGGGTCTGTTCTGAGCATCAGCAAGGCATCTATCTGCTCTGTTACCTGCATCGTGCCGATTTCCGCCGCAAAAGCCGAACCTACCCGTCCCGTCACGATCACGGCTGTTAAGACGGGGCCGAGTTCGCGAGTCAAAGACAAAGCCAAAACGCCGCCGACGACATTGCCGGCCCCGAGGTTAATAAACTCCCTCGCTACCTGAATAGTAAATACCATGCCGACAAAACCCGCTGTCAGCAAAGCAATCAGCAGAGATTCCGGGCCGACTGCTGCCATTTGATCGAGGGTGTTGCGGCGGTGAATTTTGCCCTTCAGCAAGTGCAGCATGACTTGACCGCCCAATAAAATTGCTGCCAGCAACCGCTGACTCCACAAACTGAGGCTCGAAGATGTAGTGGTGCTCAAGGGGATTTCGAGTATAGAACAACTGCCAAAAATGAAATTTATCTACAAATCTTAAACAAGTTTTTTCTATAACATTTAAGATTTCTGACAGAACGGGCCACTGACGGCGATCGCTGCCTATCGTAGAAAAGGACAAGTTTTGTTTACTTGCACCTTTCGGCAGTTTAGCTGAATTTACTGACTCTTATGAGCATTTTCCCCAATTTTCTTCGCTCTGTACTGCTGACCAGCCTGTTGAGCTTTGTCGCCCCCTTATTGTTAATCGGCGGGGGATTGACTAGCTTTTCGCTGCTCGGCCTGGTGCCTGCTCTCCAAGGAGTTGGTCGTTCTGGAGAAGACCTGATTTTGCAGTTTTTAACGACTTTCGGCAGCGGCTGTCCCCTCCAGGGTTTTTTCGTAATCGGCTTAACTTTTAGTTTGGTGGGTGTTTTGTTTGATACCTACGCTTCTTATCAGCATTCGCGGTGGAGTTAATTTTGTTTCGTTATATGTGGGATTTGAGATTTTAGGTTGGGAATTCTAAATTCAATCTAAAATCTCAAATTGTTGCGTTGCGGTGCGATCGAATAGCGCCACCTGCAATGACTTCGCGGAAAAACGGATACTTGCTAGCAGACAGGAGTGGTGGCGAGCAAAAAATTTTAGACTAAGGTTCAAACTTCCAGATTCATCTGTGGAGTCAATCTCAAATCTAAAATCTCAAATCTTCAACCTCAAATCGACTGACTCAACATTATCGATCGCAAATGTTCGGAAAAGCGATCGCCCTTTTTTCGGAAAACCGAATCCCCCAGTTTTGGAAGCTGGAATATATTAAATACAGGTTGAGTCAAGTGTTTCTCAACCTTAAAAACTTCAGATAGTCGAGGTATTAGTTATGGCACTTATTCGTTGGGAACCTTTGCGGGAAATGGACTCCTTGCAGCGAGAAATGAATCGGTTGTTTGATAGCTTGACACCGGCAACCGATCGCGCATCTAACGGTGTTGCTTTTGTACCCCCCGCCGAACTCGATGAAACTCCTGAAGCCATCCACCTTAAGTTAGAAATTCCGGGCATGGAAGCTAAGGATTTGGACGTACAAGTAACCGCAGAAGCTGTTGCTATCAGTGGTGAACGCCGTCACGAAACTAAGAGTGAAGATAAAGGCATGACTCGCTCTGAGTTCCGCTACGGTTCGTTCCGCCGGGTGATTCCCCTACCCGCACGGGTTCAAAATGACAGCGTAGAAGCTGAGTACAAAAATGGAGTTTTGCACCTGAATTTGCCCAAAGCGGAAGCAGAAAAGAACCGCGTGGTTAAAGTTCAACTCGGTGGCTAATAATTGTTTGCTACTTTAGTTAGTTAATTAGTAGGGGGGGCGCAAGGCACCCCCTATTTGTTTTTGAAATTGATTATTGGTCATTGGGAATTGATAATTGGACCGAAAAGCATTGGGCATGGCGAGTTTGAGGAATGATCCTTCCATCTTCCATCTTCCATCTTCCATCTTCCATCTTCCTTCTTCCTTCTTCCTTCTTCCTTCCAACCGTGCTAAACTCCAATAAGCAATGGTTGGTGAGGAGACTTGCGTGCCGAGTCAGGGAGTTGGAGGAAATGGAATTGCATCTGAGTTTGGAGACTTAACCGGAATGACTCGCCAAGAAATCGATGATTTTTTGCGCGGCTTGGGTGCAGAAATCAGAACTACTAGAGATGGTTATGTTGAATATAAATTTTTTGATAAGTCAACAGTAATGATCCGTCCTAACGGTGAAGTGATTAGAACGCCTGCACCGAAATATGGATCAGATGGAAAAAATCTCAACAAAGGTTTGCGTCTCGATAGAGATGGTAAATTATTGCGAACGAGAGACGAATTTGGTAATTTAATTCTAGGTACTCACAATACGGGAGAAAAATTAAATGAGTGATTGGAAGGATGACTATAACTTGCTTGGATTGGGTGGTCTTACATCTTTAATCACAAAAGTCAACCTATGTTCATGGGGAAACGAAGTATTAATTGAATGCGTCTACAATCCAGAAGAAAGATTGCCTTATATCCTGGCATTCAAAGACTGTCGCGATATCAGTTGGACTGTACACGATGAAGAGGCAGTTGGCGAACTGGAAGCTGAATTTTTCGGAATTGCTTTGGGCGAGCCCGAACACCGCAAGCCTGCGGTGATTACTACAGACATTTTTGAAATTTCAATTTTGTACGGCAGTTTTAGGATTCACAAGGGAGAAAAATTAAATTCTGAAGATTTAGAAACAGAGGTTTTGGTATCACAAGCGCAAGCACTCTTGTAGTAATTTCGATTTGAGCTTTTAGATTTGAGATTAAAGAAGTGGGAATGAGTTGATAAACAGAGGTTTTGGTATCACAAGCGTATTGCGTAGCTACTTGCACAAGGTAATGTGCTAAACTCCAATAAGCAATGGTTGGTGAGGAGACTTGCGTGCCGAGTCAGGGAGTTGGAGGAAATGGAATTGCATCTGAGTTTGGAGACTTAACCGGGATGACTCGCCAAGAAGTCGATGACTTCTTGCGCGGACTGGGTGCTAAGGTAAAAAGTTCTTCAGGAAATTATGTTGAATACAAATTTTCTGACAGGTCAAAAGTCATAATCCGCACTAATAGTGAAGTTGTTCGCCTGCCAGCACCGCGATATGACTCAGATGGTAGAAGAATAAACTGGGGTTTGCGTCTTGACAAAGATGGTAGCGTACTCCAAACACGCGATGAATTTGGCAATCAGATTCCTGATACGCACATTACTGGAGAAAAAGTGAGTAATTAATATGCCTGATGACTACAAATTGCTTAATTTAGGTGGACTTACATCCCTAGTGAAAAATGTCAATGTGTCTTTGTGGGGGAATGAAGTATTACTGGAATGTATCTACGATCCTACAGGCGATCAATTGCCTTACTCTTTAGTTTTTCAAGACTGCCGAGAAATTATGTGGGAGGTGCATGATGAAGAGGAAGTAAAAGAACCATTAGCTGATTTGATTGGCATTCATTTGGGTGAAAACGCGCACCGGAAAGCGGCTTTGATTCATACGGATATTTTTGAAATTTCAATTTTGTACGGCAGTTTTAGCATTCACAAGGGAGAAAACCTAAATGCTGAAGTAGCAGATTTAGAAACAGAGGTTTTGGTATCACAATCGCCAGCAGTATTGTAGAAATTGAAAACCCCCGCGCGGTTAAATTGCCGAGCCGTTAGTAATATTATGTCGTGTAAAATAACTATTACAGTCCAGGACGCACTCCGACTCCTCGAAACTGGGTTTTTTACCTAATCTGCGGGTTTTAACGCGTCTTTTCGTAAAAAACGCGGTTTCTGGGCCCCCATATGTAAGTCCTATATTATTAGGTTTGTAGTGAGGACTGAAGTCCTCATCAAAAATCTGAGGATTGAAGTCTTCACTACAAAAGAATTACCAATTTTTCAAAAAAGACAGTAGGTATTTTTGCCCGCCTCAGTTTACGATACTTAATAGAACTTTTTTCCCAGATGAGGTAAAACACAATGCCTGATATTGTTGATATTGCCGTAGGTGCGGGTTCGTTCCAAACCCTCGTAACAGCCGTGCAAGTAGCTAATTTAGTAGACGCGCTCAAAAGTCCGGGCCCTTTTACTGTCTTTGCACCCAATGACGATGCTTTTGCGAAATTGCCGCCGGGAACTATCACAACCCTAGTGCAGAACGTTCCCCAATTGACTAGGATTTTGATGTTTCACGTTGTCTCTGGCAAGTTTATGAAAGCTGATTTGGCAAAACTCGGTTTTGTTACTTCCTTGGAAGGTTCGCCGATTAAAATTGATTGTTCTGACGGTTTTGAGGTGAAAAATGCTACAGTTGTCGCTGCGGATATCGAAGCTGATAACGGCGTCATTCATGTGATCGATAACGTGATTTTAATGGGGTAGTTTCACCGTCCATCGATTTTCGATTTTCAATTTTCGATTGACTCTAAAGATGAATTTGAGGCTTTGAACTTTGGTCTAAAATTTTTTAAATTTTACCACGAAAGTCTGGAGCTTGCATCTGTCTTTGGGTGTAAGGTTAAGTCGGGCAATGGGAGCGAAAGCTTGCATAGAGCAGTGTCTCTTTGCTCCCGATCGCGCCCTTGTTTTTTAGCGGTTGAAGGTAATATCAATATAAATAAAGTTGTCTTTTCGCCGCATATCTTTTAAAATCATTGTTTACAAAAGTTTGAAAATCAATAATTATAATATAAGCAAACCAGTGTGGTGAGCACTATGCAAATCCTAGCCGCCAGCCTCAAAGCAAAAGTCCGCCAGCGTACCTTGGAACTGCAAGTTCTCAACGAACTTACTGCGAAATTACAACTCGCCACTTGCGCTGATGAAATTTGGTCTGCGTGTTTGACACATCTCGAGCGCCTGATTCCGGGCGCGGCGATCGCAATTTTGACGCCACCGGACGATCGACTATACCTGCAACACTTACAGCCCTTAACTGCTAGCGCCAGAGCCGAAATTGAAGGCCGATTGCAAGCAGCTCGCGTTGAATGGCTCGCTGGAAATCGAGACTGGGCGGATCGCATCGATCCGCCACCCATTGCTCAGTTTCAGTCGGTCTTGATAGCACCGGCTAACCCGGATGAAAGTGAAGAATTGTTGGGAGTAGTTTTCATTGGTGCAGAGCAAGCAACGGCTTTTAATTTGGAACACCTTTGTTTGCTCCACACAGTCGCTCAAATTTGTGCCAAATCGTTAATTAGCCTAGCAGCTAAAACGACCAATGTCAAGGGGAAAGCTCAAAATAATTTGGCTCTGGATTCGGAAAGTCAAGAACTATTGTTGCGGGCTGTAATGGACGGTGCGCCGGACAGAGTTTTTGCGAAAGATAGAAACTTTAGATACATTTTGGTAAATCAAAGTTTTGCGGCATATTTGGGGAAAAATGTTGAGGAAATTATCGGCAAAGATGATATTGAATTAGGGTTTTCAGCCGAATTAGTATTTGGCGATCGCAACGGCCGGGTTAGGGGCATCCGCGAGGAGGATCGAGCTGTGCTGGCCGGGGAGATTGTTCGCAATCCCTACCAGACGATCGCCTTTGAAGGCGGCAAAGAGCACATCTTTGACACGCAAAAACTGCCGCTGTGCGATGCAGAGGGCAATATATTTGCGGTTTTGGGTTTTTCTCGGGAGATTGGTCAATTGCAGGCCACAAATGAAGCCAGGAATCAAAGCCAAGCCAAACTGCAAAAAATTACTGCTAGCGTACCCGGTACGGTATATCAAATTGACTTGCATCCAGACGGCTCAATGGCTTTCTCCTTTGTGAGCGCCGGCTGCCGAGAATTGTATGAAATAGAACCAGAGGCTGCTCAGCAGGATTTTAATGTAATTGTTGACATGATTCATCCCGAAGATAGAGATGATTTTCTCAATTCTGTCACGCTTTTTGCTGAAAATTTGCAGCCTTGGCGCTGGGAAGGAAGAATTGTCACTCCGTCAGGAAAACTTAAATGGGTGCAAGGAGCTTCTCAGCCAGAATTGCAAGCATCGGGGGAGATAGTTTACTACGGCTTGTTCACGGATATTAGCGCCCGGAAACAAGCGGAATTGAAGCTGCAACTTTATCAACAAATCTTTTTGAAATCCAACGATGCGATCGCCATTTTAGACCCCCAAGGCTATTACTTAGAAACAAATCAAGCTCACACAGCTTTGCTGGGTTACAGTTCGTCGAAATTGTGGGGAAAAACGCCTGCAACTGGGATGGGAGAACAGGCATTTGCGTCGGTACTGCAAAGCTTGGCAGAAACTGGGAGTTACCGAGGCGAAATGACCTTTATTAAGGCTTTGCAAGGGGGAACAGTTGAGGTGGAGCTTTCGGCTTTTGCGGTTCTCAATGGTGCTGGGGATGTAGTCTGTTACGTAAACGTCAAAAGGGACATCACCGAACGCAAGCGAGCTGAGGAAAAACTCAAACTTTACCGAGAAATATTTTTAAACTCCAACGATGCGATCGTCATTATCAATGCTGAGGGGTTTTTTCTCGAACAAAATCGCGCTCACCAATCGCTTCTAGAATACACAGACGCGGAATTACAAGCAGAAGCGTCGCCGCTGGTTGCGGGGGAGTGGTTTCCGACAATTGCCAAAAGTTTAGCGAAAACAGGAACTTTTCGGGGCGAAATTACTAACTCCACTAAAAAAGGTCGCACGCTGGCGATCGACGTTGCGGCATACTCTGTGATTAACAACGCCGACGATGTAATTTGTCATGTCTGCGTCAAGCGCGACATTACCGAACGGATAAAAGGAGAAGAAGAACGCCAAAAATTTGTGTCGCTGATTGAAAACAGCAGTGATTTTATCGGTATGGCTACCCTAAAAGGCAAAACGCTGTTTGTGAACGAAGCCGGACGAAAACTGGTGGGCTTAGAAAATATTTCGGAACAGCTTTATACGGAGATATGGGATTATTTCGCTCCAACTTTTAAACAGGAATTTAGTCAAGAGATTTTGCCAATAATTATCAGTCAGGGTCAGTGGCAAGGAGAAGGTCAAATGCAGCACTTGCACACCGGAAGAAGCATTGATGTTGTGATGAATGCTTTTCTGGTCAAGCACCCTCAAAGCAGCGAACCGCTGTGCTTGGCTGCGGTAATTCGCAATGTCACCCAACGCAAGCAAGCTGAGAGAAGGCTGCGGGAACAAGCAGAACAAGAACGGCTGGTTTCGGCGATCGCCCAGCGAGTCCGGCAGTCTCTCAACCTCACTCAAACTCTGAGCACTGCCGTACAAGAAGTGCGGGAGTTGCTGGCAACTGACCGCGCGGTAATTTATCGTTTTGATTCCGAGGAAACAGCGAGTGTTGTTGTGGAATCTGTAGGGGATGATTGGATTCCCTTGCTGGGCATACAAGTTCCAGAAATATCTTTTGGCGAAAATGATCTATCGCTATACCGCGCCGGAAAAATTCAAGCAAGGGCAGATATTTATACGGCCAGTTTGAGCGACATCCACCGAGATTTCCTTGTTAGTTTCCAAGTAAGGGCTAATTTAGTTGTACCAATTTTTATCGGCGATGAAAGTCAGGAGTTGGCAACAGAATATTCGCCGGAAACTCCCGGAATTGAGTCGCCGATGGGGAGTTTGGAAGCGAGTCAAAATCGATTGTGGGGATTGCTGGTTGCCCACCAGTGCAGCGCTCCGCGTGTTTGGACTGATTCTGAGATTGATTTGCTGGGAAGGTTGAGCGTGCAGTTGGCGATCGCCATTCAGCAATCTACTTTGTTTGAACAAGCGCAGCAGGCCCGAGAAGCGGCCCTAGAAGCATCTCGAATGAAGTCGCTATTTTTAGCAAATATGAGTCACGAAATCCGCACTCCGATGAATGGAGTGATGGGGATGACTGATTTGCTGCTGAAAACGAATCTTACTCCCGAACAACTCGACTTTGTGCAGACGCTAAAACTCAGCGGTCAAAATTTGCTATCCATCATTAACGATATTCTCGACCTCTCCAAACTGGAAGCAGGAGAAATGCGCTTAGAAACAATCGAATTTAACCTCAGTATCTGTGTGGATGATGTGCTAGATTTGTTGGCAACTCCCGCCCAAGAAAAAGGTATAGAATTGGTAGCGCTGATTGACAGCGACGTGCCACTGCAAATTAAAGGAGATGCAGCGCGGTTGCGGCAAATCCTCACTAATTTGATTAACAATGCGATTAAGTTTACAGAATCTGGAGAAGTGGTAATTGAGGTTTCTCTTGGCAGGCATCAGGGGTTATTGGCAGACAGCGACGAGCAGAAAGTTGTAGAGAATATCCAACCGTTAGAACTCGGAAGCACTGGCTCGACATTCCTGCTTTTTAAAGTCACAGATACAGGAATCGGGATTTCTCAAGAAGACCAAAAAAAGCTATTTCAATCTTTTACTCAAGTTGATGCTTCTACGACGAGAAAGTACGGTGGCACAGGTTTGGGTCTGGCTATTTGTAAGCAGTTAGTAGAGTTAATTGGGGGTCAAATCGGTGCGGAAAGTACCCCTGGCAGAGGCTCGACTTTTTGGTTTACTGTGCCGGCAGTCGAGGAAAATTTAACTGCTGTAGGAACGGCGTGCGAAGTTAATTTGCAAACGGTGCTGGCGGGGCGAAAAATGTTAGTTGCTAGCGATAAGCCGACAGTGCGAAAAGTGCTGCTGAGAATGGCTGTGATGTGGGGAATGGAAGTTGAGGAGGTTGAGAACGGTTGGATGGCGATCGCATCTCTGTACAAAGCTGTCAGCGTTAATTGCCCTTACGATATTGTTTTGGTTGATATTCAGTTGCCGGAAATGGTGGCGGGAAGCCTGGAACGCTTGATGGTTTCTGAGCCGACAAAGCAGCATACAAAGTGGGTGGTGCTGACTTCAATTACTCAAATATCGGAGGCGAAACGTTTGGTAAATAGCGGTTTTAGCGGTTATTTAACTAAACCTGTGAAAGCTCATCGGCTGTTTGATTGCTTGGTGAAAGCGATCGCCCCGGGTGCGGCGATGGATCGGCAGGTGGCAAATCCAAAGTCCAATGGAGCCTCACCTATTGACAACCGGGAGTTAGCCAACTTAAAGATTTTGTTAGTTGAAGATACCCCGATAAATCAAAAAGTTGGTCTGAATCAACTCAGAGTTTTGGGATGCACGGCGGATGTCGCGAATAACGGCGCAGAGGCGCTATCGATGGTTGCTATCAAAAAGTATGACATTGTGTTGATGGACTGTCAGATGCCGGTTTTGGACGGTTACGAAGCGACGCAGGAATTGCGCCGCCTGGAAGCGGCAAATGCTGCTGCTGGTTCGATCGAGCCACATCAAAAGACGGTGGTGATTGCGATGACGGCGAGTGCTTTGAAGGGCGATCGCGAAAAGTGTCTGGCGGCGGGCATGGACGATTATATTAGCAAACCTATTTCGATCGAAAAGTTAAAATCTGTGCTCCAAAATTGGTCTGCCCAGTTAAAAATTGAAAGTCCAAAGTTTAATGGCGAGGAACTCAAAAACTCTTCAGAGGGTATTCAATCTTTAGTGGATATGGCACGTTTGCGCGAAATTGCTGGTGCTGATTTAGAGTTTGAGCGGGAAATACTGCAAGCTTTTGTGGTTGATACTGGCAGTTATTTAGAAGCGGCTAAGGTAGCGATCGCCTCGGCAGATGTCCAGACATTGGCCCGCCGCGCGCATCAAATTAAAGGTGTCAGTGCTACGGCGGCGGTGCGGTTAATGCCCGAGATGGCAGATCGGCTTCAAAGTCTTGGCGAATCAAACGATTGGGAGGAGGCCACGAAAATCATCGCTGAATTAGAAATAATTCTGGCGGGGGTTCAAAAGTGGGTGGCCCCTGAGTAAGCTGCTGCTATGTTCGAGAGGGAGAAGGTGAGAGGGGGACAATATTTGATGACTTTTTGGGGAATACGGCATTGAAATATACAATTTAAATGCGCAACAGTTTATTAATTAATTTTCTGGCGAACCGGGCAGGAGTGCTCGATCCCGGACAGCTCCTGGCAGCCCCCACGAGCTATAGTATGTAAAGATTGTTAATTTTTTATCAAGATTTTTATCTCAATGTGACAGAATTCGGAACTCTTATAACATCTTGTGTGTTGTAGCTTGTGACACTACTTTATTGAGTTATTGTGGTCAAATATAAAAAAATCATTAAGCCGATGGCTATGACGGTGCTTTTCGTCTACCGGCTTGAGACACAAAGACCAAGTTTTCGCCCAGTCCGCCCATTAACTGCGTATTTACGCTCCAGGAGGTTTTATGACTCCCATCATGTTACGTCAACTTTGGTCGTTAATTGAGACCACCCAAGCTACTCTGTTAGTGAATTTGGACGATGCCACCCTGGTACAGTGGCTGCTGAAGCAGTTGAAGATGAACTCTGCGCTTAATGGCAAAGAAGCAGATTTGTTGAACGAGTACATCGAGTCTCGGCTGTCCCTAATCCGCGATTTAGCTGAGCAGCGCCTAGCACCATAGGTACAGTGAGCGCATTCAATCAAAATCGGATAAATATTCCAGGGAAGGGCGATCGCCGCGGGCAAAAATAGCCGCAAACAAACCGGGTTTCTATGATAAATCTTGGGTTGGACGGCGGCGCCTCCAGCCACAAACCGGGTTTCTCGCTCTCCGCGCCCTGCTTGCTGAAAAAAACACAGGCGGGTAGCTGATGCAGTTGCCAGAGTGCAGCACCGGATGCAAAACGGCTAATTTGAAGCCGGAGACTGTTGTGCGCCACAGTTCTCGACATCTACAAGGTAGGATGATCAGGAAAGCGTTCTACTAAAATCTATGCGTAAATGGGGATTTCTGCTGCTAGCAAGCGTGTTATTTGCGGCACCGTTGGCATCTTGTAGGGATCGATCGGCACAAATCGGACAAACACCAGCAACAAATGCTGCGGGTGGCAACTCGCAACAAGGTTCGAGCCGGATAGATACAATTGTCAGCCGCGGCAAACTGATTTGTGGTGTCAGCGGCGAACTGCCGGGTTTTAGCTTTGTAGACGAAAAAGGCAAATATTCGGGACTGGATGTGGATGTGTGCAGGGCTGTCGCGGCGGCAATATTTGACGATCCCGAAAAAGTCGAGTACCGAAAGCTCAACGCTAAAGATAGATTTACAGTTTTGCAGGCTGGAGAAATCGACATTCTCAGCCGAAATACCACCTACACGGCGAGTCGCGACAGCACTACCGGACTGGAATTTGCCCCGGTGATCTTTTATGACTCTCAAAGCATCATGGTCAAAAAAGACAGCGGCATCAAAACTTTAAAAGATTTTGCGGGCAAATCTATCTGCGTGCAAACAGGTACGAGCACCGAACAGAATTTGTCCGACCAAATGCGAAAATTAGGAATTAAATACACTCCTGTGGTGTTTGAAGATGTGAATACTACCTTTGCTACCTATCAAGAAGGTCGCTGTCAAGGTATTACTGCCGATCGCTCGCAACTTGTTTCTAAGCGGACAACTCTGCCGAATTCCGAGAATAATGTTGTTTTGCCGGTAGTGATGTCAAAAGAACCTTTAGCCCCAGCGGTGAAAAGCGGCGATCCTAAATGGTCGGACGCCGTGAAATGGATTATTTTCGCGGCGATTGAAGCTGAGGATTTGGGAATTAATTCGGGAAATGTAGACAAAATTGTGGCAAGCACTACAGACCCCAACGTCAAACGTTTGCTAGGAACAGAAGGAGATTTAGGTAAAGGTTTGGGACTCCCGAACGACTACGCAGTCCGCGTTGTTAAGAAAGTGGGGAATTACGGAGAAATGTACGATCGCAACCTCGGCCCCAAAAGTACACTTAAGTTAGAACGGGGTCAAAACAGACTCTGGAAAGATGGCGGTTTGCTTTATTCGCCGCCGTTCCGCTAATTTTAGTTAACTGTTGACTGTTAACTGTTGACCGTTGGCTGTTAACAGTTAACCAACAAGATATTTTAGACAGCAAGGTACTCCGCGCTTACCCGACTTGTAAGGTGCTTGCTAGCTGTACCCTACAAGATATTTTAGGCAAGCTAAAGTTAGGTATAGTTCGATCTACATTAAACAGTTATGAACCCAGAACCTCAACCGGGCAAATCGCAGAAATTGCCCAAATTTAAAGATATATCAAAACTGCTGCGGGACGATCGCTTCTGGAAAATAGCCGGACAGGCGATCGCCCTAATTTTAGTAATAGTTGTTATCGCGATTCTCTGGGACAATCTCAGTGCCAATTACTCGCAACTGGGGATTGCTTTTGGATTTGATTTTCTCAATTCCCAAGCATCTTTTGATATCGGCGAAAGTGTCATTCCTTACAGTCCCGAAAACAGTTACAGACAAGCTTATTTTGTCGGTTTAATCAACTCGCTGCGGGTAATGGGTATCGGGATTGTTTTCGCAACAGTTGCGGGTTTGACTGTAGGAATTGCGCGCCTTTCCGACAATTGGTTGCTGCGGAGTTTGGCTGGTTTGTATGTAGAAATTCTGCGAAATACGCCTTTATTGCTGCAATTATTTTTCTGGTATTTTGCAGTTTTCATTTCCCTGCCAAAACTGGAAGACAATCAGCAGGTGAGGGGACCGATTTACTTGACAAATCGCGGCATTGCTGTACCTTGGCCTGTGGCTTTGCCGGGTTTTGAGATTTGGGTGATTTTGCTAACTATCGGAGTTTTGGCGGCGGCGGGGCTGTGGATGTGGCGGGCGCGGGTGATGTTGGAAGAAGCTAAGCCGGGAAGACAGTTGTTTTGGGCTCTAGGTGCGATCGGGCTGAGTGCAATCTTAGCTTGGATTATCACCAAAAATCTGCCTTTTCGCCTAGATTTCCCCCGCCTGACACCAGCATTGCAACTCGAAGGAGGATTAAAAGTTACTCCAGAATTTGCAGCCTTGGTGACAGGGCTCAGCTTGTATACTGGCAGTTACATTGCAGAAATTGTCCGGGCCGGAATTCAGTCAGTATCGAGAGGCCAGTGGGAAGCCGGAAAGTCTTTAGGGCTGAAGTCTGGAACAATGATGCGGATGGTAATTTTGCCGCAAGCTTTGCGGGTGATTGTGCCGCCTTTAACCAGTCAGTATTTGAATTTAGCTAAGAATTCGAGTTTAGCGGTTGCGGTTGCTTATCCCGACGTTTATTTTGTGGTGGGAGCTCCGACGTTGAATCAGACCGGTCGGGCGATCGAAGCAATGTTAATTATCATGGTAACATATCTAACAATTAGTTTGATAGTTTCTCTGTTCATGAATTGGTACAATAAAACCGTACAAATCAAGGAAAGGTAAAGACTTTAAATTTAACCAAATTTACTGGAAATCAAAGGATAGCGCATAAAGTGGCATACAGTGACTTTAGCTTAGACAGAGAAACGAAACTTGTGAGTTGACGATTAAGCAATAATAAATAAGTCACAACTATCTTTGCCTTGTTAGTATCAAAGTTGAGGTAAATCAAATGACACAAGAATTAATTGCTCTTAGAAATAGCATATTGGAAGGAAGGTACACGGATGCTTTGGCAATAGTCGATGAGTTAGATGGAATGAGCAAACAGGCAATTTTGCGACAAATTCAATCTTTTTTAAATATTTTGCTGATTCACTTGATTAAAAATCAAGTTGAACGGCGATTAACTGGTTCTTGGGCAAGTTCGATTCGCAATTCAATCAGAGAAATTAAGAAGGTAAATATTAAAGATAATAAAACATCTTATTACATCAATTCTGATGAATGGGAGAGTTTTATAGAGGAGGAGGTGATTGAGGATGCGATCGCAGAGGCTGCGGAGGAAGTATTGAATGGTGTTTATACTCAATTTCAACTTGCAGAGACGATGGATAGAAACCTGATTATTCAGACTGCTGTCAGGCTATTGAACTTGACTTATATCCATTCCGCCAAAGATTTACCCGCAGTGTTAGCCCAGCATTTTAGTCAGTTACCAGGTGGAGAAGATTGGATAAATCGGCGAAAATAAGTAGGATTTTTTTTAGGCTTGGCGATTGGAAATCGCGTCTACACAAACAAAACCCGCCTAGGCGGCTTAATAAAAAAATAACTGGTTGTTACTCTACATCATAGGATTGAAAACCGCTATATGGAAACTGTCCCCATATTACCGCCCCCAGCCACCGAATCGCCTACCCCTTGGAATTGGGCGCGCAAAAATTTATTTAGTACCTGGTACAACAGCATTCTGACAGTAGTTTGCCTAATTATCGCCTTCCAAGCGATTAGAGGAATTATCGTTTGGGCAACAACAAAAGCTCAATGGCACGTGTTAGAAGCCAACTTGCCGCTATTTTTCGCCGGCAGATTTCCCCGCGACTCCTACTGGAGGCTGTGGATAGTAACGGGGATAATTGCCTTGTTGGGAGGATTAACTTGGGGAAACATTCAGCGGCAAGAACGTCTTTGGAATCCGCCTTTACTAATTATACTCGGTGCTGCGGTTGTGGGTGCGGTCATTTCGCCGATCGACCTCACCTCTCGCCTCTACCTCTTAGGAATTATTATCGCAGCCGCCGCCAGCTATGTCATCGGAAGGCAAATTAACCGCAACCCCCCCTCGCCCCCCCTTAGCAAGGGGGGGTTGGGGGGGGTTAACTGGATGCCTGCAATTTGGGCTCTTTCCTTCCCAATAATTTTGTGGCTAATTAAAGGCGGGTTGGGTTTGACAGAAGTCTCAACAAATGATTGGGGCGGTTTAGTATTGACGCTGTTTTTAGCAGTTATTAGTATTGTGCTTTCCTTTCCTTTGGGAGTATTGCTAGCACTTGGCCGACAAAGTTCTTTGCCAGTTGTGAGATTGTTATCAACATTATACATTGAAATTATTCGCGGTTTACCATTAATTGGCATTTTGTTTTTAGGTCAAGTGATGCTGCAACTCTTCTTGCCGCCAGAATATCCCAAATTGGATAGAGTAATTAGAGCCATTGCTGGACTGACTCTATTCAGTGCAGCTTACTTGGCAGAAAACGTGCGCGGTGGCTTGCAGGCCGTGCCCAGGGGACAAATAGAAGCAGCTAGGTCGATCGGACTCAATACACCCCTGCTGACAATTTTAATTGTACTGCCTCAAGCATTGCGAATAGTCATTCCGGCGATCGGCGGTCAATTCATCGGATTATTTATGGATACATCCCTGCTGTCTCTATTCGGAATGTTAGAATTAATCGGAATATCCCGCGCAGTTTTAGCAAATCCTTCCTATATCGGCAGATACGCCGAAGTTTACATATTCGTCGGGATTATTTATTGGATATTCTGCTACTCAATGTCATTAGCCAGCCGCAAAATAGAGCGAACTTTAGGCGTAGGCCAGCGCTAAAAACTCATCTACTTTCATCTGCGTTCATCTGCCTCCATCTGCGGTTAAAAAATAAAAACATTATGGAAACTCAGCAAAAAAGCCCAGAAACAGTAATTGTCGCAGAAAACGTCCACAAATGGTACGGACAATTTCACGTACTGCGCGGCGTCAGCATGACCGTCAACCGTGGCGAAGTCGTGGTCGTGATGGGGCCATCTGGTTCGGGCAAATCGACGTTTATTCGCACATTCAACGCATTAGAAGAATACCAACAAGGTAAAATTACGATCGACGGAATCGAACTTTCCCACGACTTGCGCAACATCGAGACAATTCGCCGCGAAGTAGGAATGGTGTTTCAGCAATTCAACCTGTTTCCCCACTTATCAGTGTTGCAAAACGTCATGCTAGCGCCGGTGTGGGTGCGCCGCTGGCCGAAAAAAAAAGCTGAAGAAGTGGCGATGCAACTGTTAGAAAGAGTGGGAATTTTGGAACAAGCACAAAAATATCCCGGACAGTTGTCTGGGGGACAGCAGCAGCGGGTCGCTATTGCACGTTCTCTAGCAATGCAGCCTAAAATCATGCTGTTTGATGAACCGACATCAGCATTAGACCCGGAGATGGTGCGGGAAGTTTTAGATGTAATGCGAAATTTGGCTCAAACAGGAATTACAATGGTGGTGGTAACTCACGAAGTCGGGTTTGCGCGCGAAGTTGCCGATCGCATTGTATTGATGGATGGCGGCGTTTTAGTTGAAGAAGCGAAGCCGGAACAGTTTTTTCAGCACCCGAAGGAAGAACGCACGCGCAAGTTTTTATCTCAGATATTGTAACTGATTTTCAAGTTTAGTCGGTGGGTTTGCGACGGTAGCCGCCGTAAAAGTCCGCACAATTAAGGTAAAATAAAAGAGTGTACAATAACTCTCTATTTTGCTGAGATAGCTTGCAATGCCATCCACAAAAACTCTGCCGTTAGTTAAAGACTCGGAACGCCTAGAAAGTCGCCTAAAAGAAATTCCGGCGGTTCCTGGTGTATATTTAATGCGCGATGAGAGCGATCGCATCCTTTACATCGGCAAATCCAAAAAACTCCGAAACCGCGTCCGTTCCTACTTCCGCGAAAGCCAAAATCTCACTCCCCGCATCGCGATGATGGTGCAGCAAGTGCGCGAAATTGAATTCATCGCCACCGACACAGAAGCAGAAGCTTTAGCCTTAGAAGCAAACCTCGTAAAACAGCACCAACCTTACTTTAATGTCCTCCTCAAAGATGATAAGAAATATCCTTATTTGTGCATAACTTGGTCGGAGGAATACCCGCGCATTTTTATCACCCGCAAACGCCGCGCAGGAAGTGCAAAAGACCGCTATTACGGCCCTTACGTCGATACAGGGGCGCTGCGGAGTACGCTGCATTTAATTAAGCGAATTTTCCCCCTGCGGCAGCGCCCTCAACCGCTGTTTAAAGATCGTCCTTGTTTGAACTACGACATCGGGCGCTGCGTTGGCGTTTGTCAAGGGTTAACTTCCCCTGAAGAATATCGAAAAATTATCCAAAAAGTAGCGATGATTTTCCAGGGAAGGACTCAGGAATTGCTTGATATCCTGGAGCCGCAAATGCAACAAGCTGCCGAAGATTTAAACTTTGAAACTGCGGCGCGCCTTCGCGATCAAATTAAGGGTTTGGAGTCTTTGAGTGCGGGTCAAAAAGTGTCTTTGCCCGACGATACGGTTTCCAGAGATGCGATCGCACTGGCGGCCGATAGTCAGCACGCTTGCGTTCAATTGTTCCAAATTCGCGCCGGTCAATTGGTCGGAAGATTGGGATTTATGGCGGAAATACCCCCCCAGCCCAGGGCGGGAACGGAGGCACCGCCCCTACAATCGGGGGATCAAGAGTTATCTCAACTTTCTCTTTCCTCCCCACCTTGGCAAGGGGGGGTAGAGGCCGGAGCGATTTTGCAGCGCGTGTTGGAAGAACACTATCAAAATGTCGAATCTGTAGAAATTCCCAGCGAAATTTCTGTGCAGTACGAATTGCCAGAAGCGGAAATATTAGCAGATTGGTTGAGCAATCGTAAGGGGCGAAAAGTTACCATTTTGACGCCGCAGCGGCAAACTAAGGCAGAATTGATTGAGATGGTGGAACGCAACGCTGAGTATGAATTGGCGAGAATGCAAAGATTGAGCGATCGCAATTCTCAAGCAATGGAAGATTTAGCAGAAATTCTTGATTTGCCAGAAGTTCCTCGGCGCATTGAAGGTTACGATATTTCTCACATTCAAGGTTCTGACGCCGTAGCTTCCCGCGTCGTATTTATTGACGGTTTGCCGGCAAATCAACACTACCGCCATTACAAAATTAAAAATCCTGAAATTAAATCAGGGCATTCTGATGATTTTGCTAGTTTAGCAGAAGTTATCGGTCGCCGATTCCGAGGATTGAAGGAAGAAGAAAGAGGGAAGATGGAAGATGGGTTTAGCGATTTAGAAGAACCGAAAGAACTCAGCAATTTATCCTCAGATTCTCCTACTATTTCCGACAAACCCGACTTAATTATGATAGATGGCGGCAAAGGTCAACTGTCAGCAGTTGTGGCTGTTTTGCGGGAAATGAATTTGCTAGAAGAGTTGCGCGTTGTCAGTTTGGCCAAGCAGCGAGAGGAGATATTTCTGCCAGGGGAATCTTTGCCGCTGCCAACTAATTCTGAGCAACCGGGCGTACAATTATTGCGCCGGGTGCGGGATGAGGCGCACAGGTTTGCTGTGAGTTTTCACCGGGATCGAAGAAGCGAGAGAATGAAGCGATCGCGCCTTGATGAAATTCCCGGATTGGGACACCACCGACAAAAACAATTGTTGGCACATTTTCGGTCGATCGACTACCTGCGTTTAGCGACTCCCGAACAGTTGGCAGAAGTTTCTGGGATTGGCCCGCGTCTGGCGCAGCAAATTTACGATTATTTCCACCCGTAAAGGGTTACCCAGCATCGGAGACGGGGATTGTAGGCGCGATCGGGCTGCAAGTCCCGATTCAGCCACTGTGAGGGAGGTATTCAAAAATTTTGCACAGGCCTATTGCAATCCCCAGAGACTTGTGGTATGTTTAGTTTCTGTGCGCGGGCATAGTTTAGTGGTAAAACTTTAGCCTTCCAAGCTAACTATGCGGGTTCGATTCCCGCTGCCCGCTTGCGCCTACAAAAACCTCAAACCAACGATAAGTCAACGGTTTGAGGTTTTTTATTGCCCAGAATAGGGGTGAGTCGGGGCTCCAAGTGACTAGAAATTGACTACGATTTGACTACGGAATGACTATCAAATGACCTTTTTGGATACAATTTGGAGACAATGTGACTAGAATTTGACTAGAAATATCCAGCCCATAGTCAATAGCGGTAAGGTGCGCGGCAGAAGAACACCCAACATAATTACGTACTGTGTAAGTCCTGTATCTGCAAGAATAATTGGTTAACATAGAGTTCCCTGATTTGACAAGCTTGCCGAGCGCACTCAGCTTGAGTTATGACTGATTCGGAGTCGCATCAGTCACAAGGAGATCCCGTGAAATATTTTTCAGTAGTAATGTATTTGCTGCGGGAACGGCAACAATTTCTCGAAGAAATTCGCCAAGGTGTCAAGCTCAAATCTAAAATTTTCGGTTTGTTGATTTCTAGTACCGTATTTTTTGGCATTTACGGAGCGATATTAGGTGCATCGAGTACGTGGATGCAATGTCTAGTTTCAGCAATTAAGCTGCCAGCACTTTACTTGCTGACGCTGATTATCTGCTTTCCCACACTGTACTTTTTTAATGTCATGTTTGGTTCAAAACGAACTTTTGAACAGTATTTGACATTGTTGATGACAGCGATGGCGATGATTAGCGTTTTGCTATTTGGATTTGCACCTGTCAGTCTGTTTTTTCTTCTCAGTAGTACCAATTACAATTTTTATCTGGTGTTGAATGTTGCTATTATGGCAATCACAGGATTTTTGGGCGTAAGTTTCATTTATCAAGGAATGCACTTTCTGTCCGAACAAGATACGGAAGGCAAAGACATCAGGCTAAATATTTTGCGCTTTTGGTTGGGACTCTATGCGTTTGTTGGCAGTCAGTTGGGATGGACGCTGAGACCGTTTTTTGGCGCACCTGGACAAGCTTTTCAACTGTTCCGAAACCGAGAAAGCAATTTTTATCTGAGTCTGTGGGATTCAATTAGGTCGATTGGAGGGTTTTAATTAATGTCAAGTTAAGGAGATTTGAAATAGTGATACAAGCGGATTTGGATGAGTTGACAATTCCGGAAAGAGAGTTAGAGGATTTGAGCGGAATAGCTTTGAGCGACGGTTTTGCAGCCGACTTTTACCGATCGGCGGCACTCCTGAACGGGAAAAAGCTGTTCTCTCTTTTATTGAATGAGTTGCTGATATTTTGCGTGACATTAGTTGTTTCACTGCCTGTGGCTTTACTTGCTAATCAACATAATGTTGGTTCATTTAGCGATGCTGAGATATTTGTCCGGGTTTTACAAATAACTTTGGGTTTGTCGCTGGCGATTACTGTTGCTTGGAATATCTATAAATGGGTTAAGGCAAAGCCTCTGGCAACGCTGGCGGGTCTGCTGGATGAAGTTGAGAAGTATCATGAGGTGATCCAGGCTTTAGATATTATCGATCGCCTAACGGCTGCTGGCAATTTACAAGCCAATTTAATTAACCGAGCAGATGCAATTGAGGCATTAAAAATTACTAGAGAAAGTTTAGTCTGTGCTTTAAAAACAGAAAGGATTCTCAGGGAAAATCAGCAATTTATCGGCCGCCGTTACGAGTTATTTGCTAATATTGAAAGTAATTTGGCTGCTTTGATGGCGGTGGATGTAAGCGATCGGGCGACTGAATACGGGCGGTTGTTGAATGAGGCTTTGGAAATAGGGATGAGCGTGCACAAAGAGGTAAGAAAGTTGCAAAATGGGCGTTAGAGTTGCTGGAGAGTTCCTGGTTTGTAGTAAAAGTAGTAACTGAGATATTGCACCATGCTCAAGAACAGGCATCCTGCCTGTTCCACAAAAATTAAATTTTCTTGTGGGGTGGGCATCCTGCCCGCCCCTGAAAGACTTATTGAAAATGGTGCAATATCTCAGTTACTACAAATTTTTTCCCACCGGAAATTTCAATCCTCAAAAATATCCAACTGTTCGCCCTCAGACTCTTTTTTACCATCTTTTTTAACACCTTTCCGCAGCCCGATCGCAATTTTGCTATGTTTCTCAATCTGCTTCATCACCTGTCTCGCCCGGTCAATCACCGACGGCGGTAAACCAGCTAATCTGCCCGCTTCAATTCCGTAAGATTTGTCAGCACCTCCCGGCTGAACTTGGTGCAAAAATACGATTTGATCCGGCAATTCTTTGACTGTCACCTGATAATTTGCGACATTATCTAAAATAGAAGCTAACTCATTCAATTCGTGATAGTGAGTCGCAAAAATTGTCCGCGCCCGAATCTCAGTTGCTAAATATTCTGCCACAGACCAAGCAATCGACAGTCCGTCAAACGTCGCCGTTCCCCTACCAATTTCATCTAACAACACCAATGATTGCGGCGTGGCGTGATTGAGAATATTTGCAGTTTCGTTCATTTCCACCATAAACGTAGATTGACCGGTTGCCAAATCATCTACTGCGCCGACGCGGGTAAAAATCCGATCGCAAATTCCCAAACTCGCAGCTTTCGCGGGCACAAAACTGCCCATTTGCGCCATTAACTGGATCAAACCCACCTGCCGCAAATAGCAGCTTTTCCCGCTAGCATTCGGGCCAGTTAAAATAATTAAATCTGGGCGGTTTAACGATTCTTCCCGACCCAAAAAAGCAGAATTAGGTACAAAAAATCCCGGCGGCAAAGACTTTTCCACCACAGGATGACAACCTTCAATAATTTTAATTTCCCGGCTTTCTGTCATAGTCGGGCGGCAGTAATTTTGGTAAACTGCTACTTCTGACAAACCGCACAAAACATCGGCCGCCGCCACGGCGCGGGAAACATTGCGAATAATTTCGGCGTGTTCTCCTACCTCCGATCGCACTTTAGCAAAAATATCGTATTCCAATTGATTTAAATCTTCCCGCGCTGTCAGAATTCGCACTTCCCTTTCTTTTAATTCTTCAGTGCTGTAGCGTTCTTCATTGGTGAGAGTTTGCTTGCGGGTGTAGTCGTTCGGCACTTGGTCTACTTTCGACTTGGTAATGCTGATGTAATAGCCGAAAGCTTTATTGTAGCCTACTTTTAAATTAGAAATTCCCGTGCGTTTTCTCTCAGTTGCTTCTAAATTTGCAATCCATTCTTGGTCTGCTGATGCAGTTTGGCGCATTTCATCAAGCATGGCATTGATTCCCGATCGAATCAAACCTCCTTCTTTTAAATGAATCGGCGGTTCATCAACTAAATGATCGTGAATTTTACTTGCTAATTCTTCTAAAATTGGCGGTACATTTTGCAGCGCTTTCAAATAGGGCGAGATCCCTTGGGCTGCGATCGAGGCTAATGCCGGCAGTTTTCCCAGAGAATCAGCTAAAGCGACCAAATCCCGGGCGCTAGCTGTTCCCGAACCGGCGCGGCCTGTCAGTCTTTCGATGTCGTAAATTTGGCGCAGCAACTGCTGCAAATCTTGGCGCAGGGCGTTATTTTCTACTAATTCTTGAATCGTGTCGTGTCGGGCGCCAATGCCTTTAATGTTGAGCAAAGGTTGCAGCACCCAGCGGCGCAAAGCGCGGCCTCCCATTGCGGTGCTGGTTTTGTCTATCGCCCACAGCAGCGAACCGTGAAAAACCCCATCTCTCACTGTTTGAGTAATTTCGAGATTGCGGCGGGTTTGGTAGTCGAGTACGAGAAAATCGGTGAGAGTGTAAGTGTGCAATCTTTGCAAAGAAACTGCTTTTTCCTTTTGAGTTTCTTCGAGATATTGCAGCAAACCGCCGGCGGCGCGCACTGCGAGAGAAAGGTGTCCGCATCCCATACCTTCGAGCGATCGCACTTTGAACTTTTGCAGGATTCTCTGTTTTGCTTCGGACAAACTAAACGGAACTTGCGATCGCAAAGAATAGCAAAACGAATTCGGCAAACAATCGGGCAAATGCTCTGATTTCTCTCCGGGCCTTAACATAGTCACCAAATCCGGCGCATTAGTCGGTACCAAGACTTCCGAAGGTTGCAAGCGCAGCAATTCTAAGGTTAATTGTTCTAAACTATCTGCTTGGGTAGTGACGAATTCTCCCGTAGAAATATCAGTATAAGCCAATCCCCAATGTTCCCCAGCGATGACGACTGCTGCTAAAAAATTATTTTGTCTGGGTTTGAGCATTCCGTCATCAGTCAAAGTTCCGGGAGTGAGAATGCGGGTAATTTCGCGCTTGACTTGGCGGCCTTCTTTCGCAGCAATCGACGCATCTTCTACTTGGTCGCAAACTACTACAGCATAGCCTTTTTCTACTAACATTGAAGTGTAGCGGTCGAGGGCGTGGTGCGGCACTCCTGTCATCGGCACTCTGCCAATTTCCTTGCCGCTTTCTTTGCTAGTACAAACAAGTTCTAATTCCTGCGAAATCGTAACTGCATCTTGGAAAAAACACTCAAAAAAATCTCCGACTCGAAACAATAAAAGTGCGTGGGGATACTGTTCTTTCACTTCCACATACCGCTGCATCATCGGCGTTAGCTTGGTGAATTCTAATAGGCGGTGGTCGGCATTGCGGATGTTGGGTTGATTGGGGTCTGTTGGGGTAGATGCAGTGTAAGGCATAAAAGGCGATCGATAAATTTTAATCTTTAACAACTTTAGCGCAAGCTCGGCTTTTAGCTATAACTAATATACAATATTTGACGATTAATCCTTCTTAAGCAGGGTGCGTGATTCTCAATATTGGGGCATTGTGTTGAGCTATACAAAAGTCACGCACCCTACTTAATAATCGATAAACCCGCTTTTTGTTGAGAAGTTTTTGGTCGCTATTTATCTAAAGTGAGGTTCTGCCTCCGCTATAGTGAGATTAAGTGCGAAGGTTTTATTTATTGTGAGAGAAGAGCGATCGCCGATCGACAAAAACAATCTCAGCTATGTAGCTGTTAGCTGTTATAGCAGATGTTGAAGGAAGAAAGAACAAGGAAAAAGGAATAAGGAATAAGGCTTTAGTTATCTAGAAGAGAAGGAATAAGGCTTTAGTTATCTAGGAGAGAAGGAAGAAGCAATCTTCGGCAACGGTTTCAGCAATTAAGAACGTTCTAACCGTCGGGCGCGGTTGCTATAACTGTTGGGGCTTAACAGAAGAATGTGAAATCTCCCCCACTTTCGTTGGAGGATAAACTTTACATTTTTGTTATTGAAAACAGCCGGAAGATAGATTTATAAATTATACCTACGATAGAGATAAAATTTATTTTATCGGGTTAAATTAAAAATCATCCAAATAAGTAATTTATCAGCGTAGTAAATTTAAGATTTACAATCAAAAATCTACTAGCTAGTAGTTAACTAGAGGGAAAAAATAATGAAAGCTCTTTGCTGGCACGGAGCAAATGATGTGCGAGTTGATAATGTACCAGACCCAACAATTATCAATCCGCGCGATGCAATAGTTAAAATCACGTCTACAGCAATCTGCGGCTCAGATTTGCACCTCTACGATGGCTTCATCCCGACAATGCAATCGGGCGACATCATGGGGCACGAATTCATGGGGGAAGTAGTCGAACTCGGCAGCCAAGTCAAGAACTTAAAAAAGGGCGATCGCGTCGTCATTCCTTTTACTATTTCTTGCGGCAGTTGCTTCTTTTGCAACCGCGATTTGTGGTCGCTGTGCGACAACTCCAACCCCAATGCTGGGCTGGCTGAAAAAATCTACGGTCATTCGCCGGCGGGACTGTTTGGCTACTCGCATTTAACGGGCGGCTATGCAGGAGGCCAAGCAGAATACGCGCGGGTTCCGTTTGCAGATGTCGGCCCTTTAAAAATTCCCGACGGACTTTCTGACGAACAAGTATTGTTCCTCACCGATATCTTTCCTACCGGTTACATGGCGGCCGAAAACTGCGATATTCAGCCGGGGGATACTGTAGCAGTTTGGGGATGTGGGCCAGTCGGACAATTTGCGATCAGAAGCGCGTTTATGCTGGGGGCCGATCGAGTAATTGCGATCGACCGCGTACCGGAACGCTTGCAAATGGCGGCCGCGGCTAAAGCTGAAATCATCAATTACGAAGAAATGGACGCCGGGGAAGCAGTCACCGAAATGACGGGGGGACGCGGGCCCGACTCTTGCATCGACGCGGTGGGGATGGAAGCCCACGGCACCGGTCTCGACGCTTTGTACGACAAAGCCAAGCAAGCCGTGCGGTTGGAGAGCGATCGACCTACGGCCCTGCGACAAGTGATCCTTGCGTGTCGCAAGGGTGGTACAGTGTCAATTCCCGGCGTTTACGGCGGCTTCGTTGACAAAGTGCCATTAGGTGCAGCTTTCAACAAAGGTTTGACCATGAAAATGGGACAGACGCACGTTCACCGCTATTTGCGGCCTTTGCTCGATCGCGTTCAAAAAGGCGAAATTGACCCGTCATTCGTAATTACGCACCGAATGAAATTGGATGAAGCGCCCCACGCTTACGAGATTTTCAAACAGAAAAAAGACAACTGCATCAAAGTTGTCCTCAAACCCTAACTCGCATTTAGCCTTCAAGGAAAAACTATGCTTTTACAAGAAAAAGAATCAGGCGACTTGATTGAAATCCTCGATGTAGATGCTTTAATCAGCCCTACAAAAAATGAAGTGCCGGGAAAAAATCAAGCTGGTGAAGAAGAGCAAGAGAAAGCAAATTTTCCAAAAAGTAAATTAGTGTTTCCTTCCGGTGAAGCTCTACCGCGCTGTTGGACTGAGGAAAACTATAAAACTAGCTGATTCAAGACATTCCTCCTAGCCCCCCCTTGTTAAGGGGGGGACTGGAAGCTAGGGCTAGGGACACGGCACATAGGTGTCAGCTCAACCCGAAAAACCGCTCTCCCACAGGGGTTAAAACCTCTGCCGGAGGGCGGTTTTGACGTTTTTTTTGACACCCGGAAGACACAGCGCTGTGTTTGTTTAAATAGAATGTACGATCGACTAAATTTAATAGAGTCTTTAGTTCGCGGGCGCGAAAAACCGCATTAAACTAAAGTGATAAAGATAACCGGGTTTGATTGAATTTCTTTATGACTAAAAGCTGATTTCCTCCCTCACGGGCAGCGTTACAAATAAGGGAAGTTAATCAAACAACCCTGGGAGGAATTCCCCATGTTTTACCATAAGAAGCCACTACAGTATTACAAAAGACCAGAAAAGCCAGATGCCGTTTACGCCAAGAAAATACAAGAACTAATTGGCGGTACATTTGGCGAAATGACCGTGATGATGCAGTACCTATTTCAAGGTTGGAACTGCCGAGGCCCTGCCAAATATCGCGATATGCTGCTTGATGTCGGTACAGAAGAAATCGGGCATATCGAGATGCTAGCAACTATGATTGCTCACTTGTTAGATAAAGCTCCTGTATCTATGCAAGAAGACGGTTTCAAGGATGCTGTGGTGGGTGCTGTGATGGGTGGAAACAGCCCCCGAGATGCGATCGCCGCCAGCATGAATCCGCAGCACGCAATTGTATCGGGTTTGGGCGCACTTCCTAGCGACAGCGTAGGGTATCCCTGGAACGGCCGTTATATCGTTGCTAGCGGCAATCTTTTAGCAGATTTTCGCTCGAATTTGCACGCCGAATCGCAAGGAAGATTGCAGGCTGTGCGGATGTATGAAATGTCAGACGATGCGGGCGTCAAAGACACCCTGAGTTTTATGATCGCCCGCGACACGATGCACCAAAATTTGTGGCTGGCGGCGATCGAAGATCTAGAAAGTTCGGGAATGGAAACAACCCCCGTTCCGAGTTCCTTCCCGCAGGAGTTGGAAAAGTCTGAATTTGCTTATCAGTTTTGGAATCATTCTGAAGGTTCCGAAAGTAGCCAGGGACGCTGGGCAAAAGGCAAATCAATGGACGGCAAAGGCGAGTTTGAATATGTCGCCAATCCCCAACCGTTAGGGCCAGAAGTAGTACCGCCGCCGCCCGAACCCAAATTGCACGGCACAGGCATGAAATAGCCAATCAAAAAGTTAATAGTAAGCTTGCCAGTCCCAGATTGACTTAACTAACTAAGGACTAAAATGCTTACTCCTAACCTAACAAAAACGAAAGTTCTTACTACAAACCAAAGGTTTGTAGTAAGAACTTTTATCGCTGATTTCCTAATTAATTAGTTAAGGACTTCAGTCCTTACTACAAACCAGGTTTTGACAATAAGTCTAATAACTAACAACAAATAAGTTATGCAATTGCAAGCAGTAATTCTCGATATTGACGGCACTCTCGTGCTCAGCAATGACGCCCACGCTCAAGCTTGGGTAGAGTCATTTGCGGCTTACGGCTACGAGGTGCCGTTCGAGAAAGTTCGCCCGCTAATTGGCATGAGAGGCGACAAAGTTATACCCAAAATGGTATCAGGACTTTCCGACGAAGCAGGCGACGGGAAAAAGATTGCACAGCGGCGCAAAGAACTGATTATTAACCGCTTTGCTCCCGAACTTTCTCCAACCCCCGGTTCGCGGGATTTGCTGTTAAAAATGCAGCAAGAAGGACTGCGGCTAATTATTGCTACTTCAGCTACCAGCGAAGAACTTTCCGATTTGCTGAAAGCCGCACAGGTAGATGATTTGCTCGACGAAGCGGCGACATCGAGCGATGCGGAAGCTTCTAAACCGGAACCGGATATTGTGGAAGCTGCTTTGAGCAAATTGAAGCTGGAAGCGAGTCAGACTGTGATGTTAGCTGATACTCCTTACGATATCGAAGCTGCGGGCAAGTGCGGGGTGCCAGTAATTGCTTTTCGGTGCGGAGGTTTCGATGATGCTTCGCTGGCAAATGCTGCGGAAATTTACGATCACCCTGCTGATTTGTTGGCGCATTATGACGATTCTCTTTTAGGAAAAAAGGAATTGGTAGCGCGTTGAAGTAATATAGCTAACTGCGGGGCATCGCCCCTAAAGTAGCCTGATCGGCTACTATACACTCGACTTGATGCGCTTCTGTGATATCTGGAATATCCAGCCGCGCAGCTAATTTGCGAATGACTGCTTCGGGTACTGTTGCTGTGCGCGATCGATTCCGCTGCAACATTTCTTGTAGAGGTACTTCCAGATAAACAATGCGAATTCGCGCTTGATAAGCAGCAAAAAAATCAATTAATTGCTGCCGCATTTGTTTAGTGGTATTCGTGGCGTTCCACACAAAAGAACGCCCCTCATTCATGTATTCGCGCGCTTTTTGTTTGGCTGCTGTGACCACATTTCCAGGGGTTTCGCCGGGAGGGACATTCATCTCTTTTCGCAGTGCATCCAGCGAGATTACTGGCAAATCTGGGAGATTTTTCCGAACCCAATAATCTTTACCGCTTCCTGGCAAGCCAGACATCAAAATTACTTCGCATTTAGTGTCGTCAAATGCTTCGTAATCCGGGTTTCCGTTCTCTTTGCGGAAGTAGATAAATCGGCTGTGTGCTGATGGGAATTGTCGGGGAGAATCCAAACAATTATTTTCTTGACAAAACTCCCGAAATAGTTGTATTTTATCGAGCAATTCTTGTTTGTCGGCGCAGTGGCGGCCGCGCACATCTGCTTCTGCTAAAAGTGCGAGGAAATCGCAGCGGACAACTTGACTAACTTTAATTACTGACTGCTGCGGGTTGGGTTTGTCGATCAGCCAGATGGGTAAACTGCCGAATTTGACGATCGCCACAACTGTTTCGCGAATCTCAAACTGCACAGGCGGCTCGAATTCAGATAAAATTTGTCTGACCATTCTCGCACCTTGGCGGGCGTGACCTTTTGAGCTAATTCTGCCGTCGGCTTCGATTTTTGTAAAGGTTGGTTTTGCGACATCGTGCAGCAAAGCGGCGGCAAAAAGCATCGATCGTTCTTTTTCGGGAAGTTGCCGCCAATTTGGGGAATATATTAAGGCTTCACAGACCATTTTGGTGTGAATAAAAACATCTCCTTCGGCGTGGTAAATCGGGTCTTGCTGACATCCTTTGAGGCTGTCAATCCAGTCGAAATGCGTTTGAATACCGTCCCAATCCAGGAACCAATTGGGCGGTTCGGGACAAAAGGGAAAAGTCCAAGGCGGCGAGGGCGATAACAGTGTATTCATAAATTCACCTGCTAGTTAACTAAAATTAAATAAATCTGCGCCGGGACGCAGAATATTGGGTATAATTGGGCGATTTAGCCAATGTCCTTCGGCATTTTTAATAGCAGTCAAAAAACTGGCACGCACGTATTTGTAACGCGCCTTTACTATGCCATCTTCTTCGACTTTAATGTACAGACCCTCCATGCGATCGCTCTTGTCAGTCTCTTTCAAACACCGTTCTTCATCTAATCCCAATTCCCGACAGTACAAACGCAAGCTTTCCAAATGTCCGGGTTGAATAAAATTAGATTTTTCCATAAACTGCATCATTTGCTTGGGAGATTTCAACACTCCCGAAAACAGCACGGGAACGGACACTAACGGCAGTCCGCTTAACAAATTGCGGCGGGATTCTGTACTCAAAAATTGATTTGTTTCTAAGTCGAGCACATCGTATTCCATGAAATAGTGCGGCAAAAAATCATAAAAGACAGTGTGTTTGGCATAAAGCCATTCACCGTAAAGAATATAGCGATTTCCCAGGACTTCTCCCAGGGTTCCGCTGAGACTGAAAGCCCACTGTTTGAATAAGTTAAAATGTTTTTCCCTCGGCCCGCCGGTGAGATAGTGGCCGCGACTTTGCAGCAGCATTTGTCCGTCTGGTGCGAAGCTGATGCCTGTATTAGCGCCGTCTACCTTTTCTTCAATCACTGTAGGGCGATCGCTCAGGGCGCTAAATGGCACGCTATCGAGGTCTTCATCGCCTGGTTGGAAACGCGAACCTTCGATGTGATAAGTTCTAGGATATTTAACAATTTTGAGCATCAGCCCATCCATTTTAGATTTAAGATTTCAGAGGCAACCCCATCCATTTTAGATTGTAATTTTAGATTTGAGACTTTAGAGGCGACCCAATCTATTTAACCATTATAATGAAATGAGCACAAAGGAGCGTGTAAGTTGAAAAATCAAAGTTTTCAGAGCATATCATCAGCACTCGCTGGGATTCTATTAGTAGGCGCGCTACTCATCGGTTTAAACTGTTTTGTCGTCATCAATCCAGGCGAAGCAGGGGTAGTCAGCGTTTTAGGAAAAGCCAGAGATGGAGCATTGTTAGAGGGGTTTCACCTCAGACCCCCGCTGATCTCTAAGGTAGATGTGTACGATGTAACAGTGCAAAAATTTGAAGTTCCGGCCCAGAGTGCTACTAAAGACCTTCAGGATTTAAATGCTAGTTTTGCGATCAATTTTCGCCTTGATGCTGAGAGAATAGTTGAGATCAGAAGAACTCAAGGAACTTTGGAGAATATAGTCTCAAAAATTATTGCTCCTCAGACTCAAGAAGCATTTAAAACAGCGGCTGCACTCAGAACCGCCGAACAATCTATTACTCAAAGAAGTGAACTGAAGAGAGACTTTGATACTGCGCTGAAGGACAGGCTATCAAAGTATGATGTAATCGTCCTCGATACGAGCGTTGTTAACATTCGATTCTCCACAGATTTTGCAAAAGCGGTTGAGGAGAAACAGGTTGCTGAACAGCGGGCGCAAAGGGCTGTTTATGTGGCTCAGGAAGCAGAGCAACAGGCTCAAGCTGACATTAACCGCGCTCAAGGTAGGGCGGAAGCTCAAAGGCTGTTGGCTGAAACTTTGAAGGCTCAGGGCGGCAATTTAGTTCTGCAAAAAGAGGCGATCGAAGCTTGGAGAAGCGGGGGCGCTCAGATGCCAAAAGTGTTGGTGATGGGCAGCGGTTCGAGTCGGGTTCCTTTCATTTTTAATATGAGCGATATTCAGGAAGAACCCGAGCGCCCGCAAGTGACCAACCATTAAAATATGACAGAGGGTAACAAACCCGGTGTCTCGGAAAATATTGGTTTTGCTAACCCGAAATCTCGCAATAAACCGGGTTTCCTCAGAAAGCACACATAATAAGTCCTATGAGAGTTGCCGGAATATGCTACACTTCTGAAAGCCACAATATAACGACAGTTTGAAACCTGTCGCTATAAAAGCGAAGTCCGCAATTAACACGCAGGCAACACACTCATTTTAGGAAGCAAGGAAAAATCATGACCCGCGCTATTATGGAAACCGACAAAGGCACAATCAATTTGGAATTGTTCGATGCGGATGCGCCTAACACAGTGAAGAATTTTGTTGACTTGGCGGAAAAAGGTTTTTACGATGGATTGGCTTTTCACCGAGTCATTCCTAACTTTATGATTCAAGGTGGCTGTCCAAAAGGCAATGGAACCGGCGGCCCCGGCTACAAAATCAAGTGCGAAATCAACTCCAACAAACATTTGGCAGGAACTTTATCGATGGCTCACGCAGGTAAAGATACGGGTGGTAGCCAATTCTTTATTTGCCATTCTCCCCAGTCTCATTTAGATGGAGTTCACACAACTTTTGGCAAAACTGAGGATATGTCTGTCGTCAATGCTATCCGCCAAGGTGACAAGATTCTTTCCCTGAAAATTGAGCATTAATTTTCACTAATTAGTTGCGTTTGTAGTAAGGACGAAGAGTCCTTATTGCAAACAAAACTTGTGAAAATTAAGAGTTTTAAAATCTACAATTTATCACCAATAATTTCTTGATGGTACAAGCCCCCTGATTTATCCGTGGAATCAATCCAAAATCCAAAATCCTTGCATCCTCAAGCCCCCGGATTTATCCGTGGTGTCAATCTAAAATCTAAAATCTAAAATCGAATGACTGTTATCAATGATTCTGCTGTGGCAGCCCAGTTAACTGAACTATATTTAAAATACGAAAAAGCTCTTTGTACGAACGATATTGAAACTCTCGATAATTTGTTCTGGGATGCGCCGGAAGTCGTGCGGTTTGGGGTGACGGAGAACTTGTACGGAAGCGATGAGGTGAGGGCTTTTCGCCAAGGGCGATCGCCTGTAAATGTCGATCGAGAAATGTTCAACCTCAAAGTCGTGACATTCGATGCAGACACGGCGGCTGTGACGCTGGAATTTCGCCGTGTAATGGATGGAGTGGTGCGACTGGGGCGGCAGAGTCAGATGTGGCGGAAGTTTCCTCAAGGGTGGAAAATTGTTTCCGCTCACGTTTCTTTTTTGCCGGTGTAGATGTTATGTCATTTCCGTTGAATTGCCCGTAATGAAATTCTGTCGATCGGGCTGGGCGGGTTTATAGATATTATGGATGTGAACTACAGATTGTTAGTGAAACCCAGCCCTACAAGTATTGTGATTAATTTACATGACAGGATATTAAAAGTAAGAAAAAAATATAATCAAATGAAAAAGGAGTATTTTAATTTGATTATTGTTGAACCATTTAATTCAGCATATATTCTTTTTTTTCTTTACTATTAGTACCTCTGATTTTTTCCCATATCCTCTCCCCTAATACAGTTCATACTTGAGCAAAGTACACGGAATCGATCCATTAAAAACCGGAATTCGCCGCGATGTCCTGAGTCCCACCTTTTTACCCAACTCCTTATTCCCAGTCAAAATAAACGCATTCCAACCTTTAAAACGATTCTTGAAAATATCCCCTAACATCTTGTACAAATCTCCCAATTCGCTAGCATCTCCCAGCCTTTCTCCGTAGGGAGGATTGCAAATCAAAACGCCTCTGTCTGCGGGTGCTTCCAACTGGGATAGCTCGGTTTGAGCAAACTGAATCTTACCGGAAATACCAGCTTGCTGCGCGTTCGTGCGAGCTTGGGTTAACATATCGGAATCGCGATCGCACCCAGCAACCACTTGCTGAAGTTCCGGTAACTCGCTGTTTTCAGCTTCGGCCCACAATTTATCCCACAAAGGTTCGTCAAAATCCCGCCAAGTCATAAATCCAAACTTTTCTCGAAACAATCCCGGTGCAATATTCAAAGCCTTTAAACTCGCTTCCAAAGGCAAAGTTCCAGAACCGCACATCGGGTCTAAAAACGGCAAATCTGGCGTCCATTCTGCCATCTCCAACAAAGCCGCAGCTAGGGTTTCTTTGAGTGGAGCAAGCCCCATCGCCGGTCGATATCCCCGCCGGTGCAAACTGCCGCCAGAACTGTCTAAACTTAAAATAGCTCTATTTTGATGGATGTGAATGTTAATTAGCAAATCAGGATGCTCTACATCAACATTAGAACGCTTGTTAAATTGAAGGCGCTGTTGGTCGGCGATCGCATTTTTGACCTGCAAAGCTGTATAGTGAGTGTGGTTCAACTTTTCGTTGCCGCCGGTGCAGTTTACTGCTAAAGTATTTTCGGGATATAAGTATTCGTCCCAAGGGATTTTCTGCACTTCGCGGTAGAGCATATCCGAGTTGTAACACCGGAATTCGGCGATCGGCATTAGCACTCGAAAAATTGTTCTCGACCAAAGATTGACGCGGTACAATAAAGTGCGATCGCCCGCAAAATAAACCCCAGTAAAATCTGGCTTGACATCCTGAGCCCCTAAACGTTCTAATTCTTGGGCGGCAATAGTTTCTAAACCGCGCGCAACTGTAGCAAAATATTGATTCATTTGTTAATGGTTAATGGTAATGGTTAATTGTTAATTGTTAATTGTTAGTGGTTACTACTGACAACTGATAACTGACCGATCACCATAGTAGCTGGTTTTAATCCTAAGTCTCAAAAAAATAATGTACCTTAAGGCAGATGCGTCGGTTCACCAATCCCAACTTATTAAGAATAATATTCAACAAGTCCTCGCATTTCCATCCCTCTATTTATAGCGCTGACCGCGGCAGCATAGGCAGTAAACCTTAAAACTCTTACTTTCACAGGACTTCAGCTCTCACGATCAACTTAATTTCTCAATCTTGCGGATGAGCTTTCTTCTCAACTCTTGAAAATCTTTATTAACTACTTGCGCAATTTATTGACTTTATGCTAAGGTACTTAGAGCTTGAGATTGAACCCTCAACACAATTGTTAAGGAACATCTGAGCTAGATCGGTTTACTACATTTGGAGACATTTATGTCAAAGCAAATTGACGGATCGACTTTCAAACAATCCCGTGCCAGCAAAATTCAAGTTGAAGTCAAGGAAATTGCCAAGCAGGTAACAGCTAAAAACCTCTCATCTCATCTGAATGTTGATGCTGATGGTAGCGATGTTAGCAACGAATAATTAAAAGTCTTTTCTGTTAGACTTCGATCCCCAAGCAAGAAGTAATAGATTTTACTCCTTGCTTGCGGGATAACTATAGGGGCATTGCCTCTAAAAATTAATTTGTTCAATTTTTATTGATAAAAATTGTCATAAACAATTATGCGATCGCTCGCCAACCTATTGCAACCATACAATCTCAAAGAATTTTTAGACAACAATTGGACAACCAAAGCAGTTTTGATCCCCAGCGAAGGTAAGAAAAATTTTGTACACCTATTTTCCTGGGAAAAACTAAACTACCTCCTCAACTTTCACGAACTAAGATATCCCGATATTCGATTAGCAATAGGAGGAAAAGTTCTCGATGAAAGCGCCAATGAAAACCTCATCAAATCCTGCCAATCGGGAGCAACTTTAATTATAAATGAAGTACACAAACTAATTCCAGAAATCGCTAACTTTGCTGCGGAAATAAAATCAGATTTTGGCTATGGAAATCAAGTAAATGCCTACTGTTCCTGGCCGGAAAAACAAGGCTTTTTTTCCCATTATGACACCCACGAAGTTTTTATATTGCAAGTAGACGGAATCAAGCAATGGTATGTATTTGAAGATACAATTAAGTATCCGCTGAAAGATCAAAAATCCTCATCTTTTCCACCACCAGAAACCGAAGCATATTTAAGCTGTATTTTACATCCAGGGGATGTGCTTTACATACCGCGCGGACATTGGCATTATGCAGTTGCTTGCGAAGAACCATCGCTGCATTTAACATTAGGAATACATTGCAAAACCGGAATTGACTTTTTAGAATGGTTGGTTAGCGAATTGCGCGAACAATCAGATTGGCGCAAAAGTTTACCGCTACGAACAAACGCAGATTCTATCAATGCAAATGTCAACAGTTTAATTGCCCAATTGCAGCGCTACGCAAACAGTAAAAATCTTGCAGATGAGTATAGCAGTTATCTGGACAGTTTAGGAAAACCTGTTGCCAAATATTCTTTGCCTCATCAAGCAGGATTCAATATTTTTCCCTGTGGTGTGCAAACCAAGTTTAGAATTCCCAAGTTTCAGCGGGTGAGAATTCACGAATTATCTGATGGTGGCGGATACAAAATAGTTGTTGCAGGTAAAGAAGTATCCCTGAGAGGAGTCACAGCTAAATTTATGGACAATTTATTTAGTACGGAGTTTTTTACTGGGGAAGATGTTATGGATTGGTTGCCGGATTATGATTGGGAAATAGATGTAGTGCCACTTTTGTCGAAGCTGGTAGTTGAAGGAATTATTTTTGTTGGTTAAAATTGGAGAAGAACATGAGTTCTTATAAATGGGTTGTACAAAGACCAATTTCTGACACATACAATGAGTTAAACAATGATGGATAAGTTTTTTTGTGCTGATGCTTCTAAATGCGTTGAAGAGGATATTATTGGCAGCGGTAGTAATTACCAAACCTATATATTAATTGAATGTTGTTTACCTTGGGAATCTGAAGCGTTTAATTCTAAACAAATTTCCCAAAATCTCAAGGATTTGGTAGAGGAAGTAGAACGTTCAAAACAGAAAATCAGATTTTTGTTGATAAATAACGATCGAACAAAATGTTCAAATCAGCGCAAAGTTTTGATTTATGAAAATAAAGAACAGGAACTTTTTGGCGGTTACGAAAAGCATGAATTTAATGTAGATAGTTTTGATAAAGTAGCGGGAGTTGTCAAAAGTTATTTAGCTGGAGAAGTCCCTGATTGCGAAACTAAAAACAAGCAAACTAGAGACATTTTGGTTTGCACTCACGGCAGTCATGATATGTGTTGTGCGAGATACGGCAATCCTTTTTATGCCCAAGCAACTGCTTTAGCTTCTGAGTTAGAATTGAATGATGTTCGCGTTTGGAGAGCCAGTCACTTTGGGGGACACCGCTTTGCACCGACTGCGATCGATTTGCCTGATGGCAGATATTACGGAAATCTCGATCGCGCGTCGTTCCAATCAATTTTAACGCGAACAGGCGATATCGAATGCTTGAATAAAGTTTATCGTGGTTGGGGAATTTTGCCAAATCCTATCCAAGTTTTGGAAAGAGAATTGATCGTGCTTTACGGGTGGGATTGGTTTAACTACAAAGTCGCCAGCAAAATTCTCGATTTAGACACAAAAAATGATGCTTTTTTAGCTGAAATTACCTTTAAAAAAGCCGACGGTACGTACACCTATCGTGCCGATTTGGTAAAAGATGAAACAAAAACTGTTCGACTCAAAGGTTCCTGCGGTGCTAAACAAGAGTCAGAATTTGTCAAATATTCGGTAGAAAATATCCATTTTTACTCGAAAAAGGAGGAGTTAAAGTTTGCAATCTCTCCTTCAGTTTCGCTGCCAAAATTGGTCGAAACTGTGTAAAAGCGTGTCCGATCTATCGTGCATAATACATAGGCGGGGGCGGGTTTTTGAGATTGTCGGTTTTTGACAAATATTGTTGGTGAACCCGCCCCTACAGGAATCATGGTTGAATGTCTAACTGCATAAATATGTGCGGGATTCCGAGGAATTCAAAGGGCTTGTCTTGTTCGGAAAATCCGAGTTTATGGTAAAATTTAATGGCGTTAATGCGAGACATAAGTCTCAAAGTTTTGATATTTTTTTGCTGAGCTTTTGCTATTAATTTTTTAATCAATTTAGTGCCAATTCCCCGATTTTGAAATTCAGGAAGGACGGCAACGTAGCTGATGCTTCCTAATTTTGGGGATAATTCTCGCAGTCGGGCTGAAGCAATGATTTGGCGATCGCACATGGCAATTAAATGCAAAGCATCATCTTCGTGACTATCCCTTTCGCTACCAATCTCCATTCCTAGAGGCGATCGCAAAACCAGCCACCGCTGGTAAAACATCTCTTCTAATTCTTGTTGATTTTTAACGGGATGTATATCTACTTGAGGCATTTTTTGATTTGATTAATGTTGTATTTATAAGAGTAAAGGATGAGGGCGGGTTTACAATATAATTTGTTTTAGGTCAAGATAGTTGGTAAAATCCACCCTTTTTCGGGTGCGTCGCTACCAGATTTTCGATTTTAATTACAGATTGTTTGGAGCGACGCACCCTACGTTATAATGTGCGAGTTACAAACTGTCAGTAATACTGGTGAAATTAAAAGCTTTCACGCGCACTCCGGGCACGACACTACCGCCGTAACGCTTCACCGCACTAACTGCATCCACATCGCGCAACATATCAGGTAAAACTTGATTGAAACGCAGGTTTTTAATCGGATAAGCAATCTTGCCATCCTCAATCCAAAAAGTACCGTCGCGAGTCATTCCCGTTACTTCCAAAGTTTTCGGATTCACGTACCGAACGTACCAAGCTCGACTGACGAAAATTCCGCGCTCGGTTTGAGCAATTAAATCTGCTAAACTTTGGTCTGAACCTGTCATCACGATCGGGTAATAAGCACCTTTTGCCTCTTTGCCTTTTTGTGCGGCCCAGTAGCGGGAATAAGACAAACTTTGAGGGACGCCATCTTTGATGATTTCCAAATAGTTATTGCTCAATCCGTCGCCGAAAAAAGTATTCGATCGCAGCAAAGGATGAGCCGGATCGCGCTGCACTTGCACTAACAGGCTAAAAAGTTGTTCTCCCGCGCGGTTTCCCGCTGGTTTTCCCTCTGCGTCGGCGATCGACATAAACGATCGCCCCTCATCCGCCGCCCTCGCATCCAAACTCCAAATTACCCACGGTAGCAAGTCCCCAAAAGCAGCACCGTCAAAGATTACAGGATAAATGCCGGGAGTGACTTCGCGGGGGTTGCGGGATGCGATCGCCCGATCGAGCACTTGTTCTGCTAATTGGGCGATCGGCAATTCGTTGATACTCCAAGCAGTGCTCTGAGCCCAGCTAGAACCGTTGTCAATGCGAGCAGTAAAGCTGAAATCTGCCTCTGTAGATTGGTTGCAGGCGCGGAGTCCGGTTGACGAGGCGATCGCGTACAGCGACGCATCAGCGCTCAAAGTACCCGAACCGTGAGCCCCCCCCTGTCCGGCAATGGCGCAAGCTTGCTGCACCATTTTGGCCCGCGCTAGAGGCGATACAGTTGCCGTTGCTGCGTCGAATGCCGGCGATCGCAAATCGTAGGTTTGAGGCGGCAGCAGCGGCATCCATTCGGGGTCTGCAGGCGCAATTCTGGCCAATTCTTCCGATCGCTTGACTGCAGAGGCGATCGCATCTTCATCAAATTCTGTAACAGCAGCAGAGGCGCTTTTGTTGCCAAAATAGCTAGTAATGCTCAGGTTAAATACAGTTTTGCTGATATTTTGGCTGATTTGATTTTCCGAGAATCTCGAAAGAGATTCTTCGCCAGTAGAGAGACTTACAAATACTTCCTCTGCTTTGGATAATTTGACTGCTTTTTCTACTACAGATAAGGCTTGGTCTTCACTTAAACTTGCGGGCGATGTTGTTACAATCATGATTAGTAATTAGACATTGCGAATTGGGCATTGCGAATTGGGTATTGCAAATTGGGCATTGCGAATTGGGCATGGTTAGCAATTAACTAATAACTAAGAACCGATGCCCTATTAGCCAATTTGAATATCCCTTACTCGCACCGGCACACAAGCGTGAGTCATCTGAGCAACCTGCATCGGCTCGCCCTTTCCGCATATATGAGTACCGCACTGAACCAGCTCCGAAGCCGGCCCGATCGCATCTATTTGATTCCAGAAATCAGTAGTCATCGCCTGATAAGTTACATCTTTCAACATACCGACAACTTTACCTTTTTCCACCTTCCAAAAAGCATCGCCACCGAATTGAAAATTGCGCCGCTGCTGGTCGATCGAATAACTACCTATACCGTCGATTAAAATCCCGTCTTCGGTATCAGCAATCATCTGTGCCAAAGTAGCAGTATGGCTGCCGCCATCCGGGCCCGGCTCCAATCCCAAATTGGGAATTCTCACCATCGGCACGCTCGACCAACTGTCAGCGTAAGCAGAACCGTTGCTGCTAACGCGTCCGAGGCGATAAGCCGTCTCTCTGTCAGTGAGATAATCAACTAAAATTCCATCCTTGACAACGTACCAATCTTGTGATTTTACGCCCTCATCATCGTAACCCATTGTACCGCGGCCACCCGGTTGAGTGCGATCGCACTTAAAATTCACCCAAGGTGCAGCATATTGCAGTTTATTTAACTTATCAGTAGTAGCAAAGCTCGTGCCAGCAAAATTAGATTCGTAGCCGTAAACCCGGTCTAATTCTGTTGGATGTCCTACAGATTCGTGGATAGTCAGATACAAATTTGTCGGCTTAAGAATTAGGGATTTGCAAATACCAGCAGGAACGGTGGGAGCGCTGACTTTCTCAATAGCTTCGGCCGCAACTCTTTCGACTTGACTCAACAAATCCTCAGGATTAATATGTTCGTAACCGATATTCATTGGCGGGCGATCGTAACTGCGACTTTGGGCATCGCCGCCCGCAATTGCCGTACAGTCAAAACCCGGATAGCTGCGGTAGATTGTTTGTTCGATTAGCGAGCCTTCTGTGGAAGCAAAAACCTTGTCTTCGCGGCTGAACTGCAAAAAAGAAGAAGCTTTTTTGATGCCTTGTGCGCCGTGTGCTAGTAGCTTCTCGTTGATAGTTAGCAGCAGTTCGGCTTTGTCAGCAACGGGTACAGAAAAAGGATCGATGGCGATCGGAGTAATGTAGGTATCGACATATTTTTCGACAGGCACTAAGCGCACCGGTTCCTTCTGAGTTAGGCGGCTGCCTTTAGCGATTTCTACAGCCAAAGCCACTATTCTTGCAACCTCTGCGGGTGTTTTGCTGTGACTGGCGGCAAACCCCCAAGCGCCGTCTAGAAGCACCCGCACGCCAAAACCGGAACTTACATTATCGGACAGTTGACTTAAAGATCGATCGCGCGCGTAAAGATTCTGCTTTCGGTAAGTGCAAAAACGCACATCACCGTACTCGCAACCTGTTTTCCGAATCAAATCTACAGCCAAATTTGCTAACTCGTTAGCAGAGATTTTTGCAGTTAATTGCACCATAGTTATTCGTCATTCGTCGTTAGTTGTCAATTATTATAGCGCTTTTCATTTTTTTGAACGAACCGCTAGGACGCAAAGATTGCGAAGGAAGAGAAGAAAGAGCTTTTTCTCATTTCCAAGTAGAGTCTTTACCTGAAAACATCTACCTATCTTCCTCTTTGTCTTTCTTCGCGCCTTCGCGGTTCATTAAATAGATATTCTTTAATTAACGATCGCGGGTACAGACTCATGGTGCAACAAACCTGTCAGCATTTTCACAGGCCTTTCGTCGTAGGGCCACGCGAAAGCATGGCGAAAAGCTGCCTCTTGACACGCTTGCAACTGCCGAAAATCAATGATATCCAAAGTTAACAAATTCTCGTACTCAAAAGGCAGCCGCACGTTGTGCAATCCCGCGTTGTCGGTACAAATGGCAATATCGACACCAGCTTCAAAACATCGATCGAACACAACCTTCAATTCGCGCATATCCTGCAACGTCCCCGTTTTGAGATACGTAGTCGGGCAAACCTCCAAGCATTGACCCCTGCGCGCGACTTCTGGCAGCAGTTCGGGATATTTTAATGGAATTTGAATCCCGTGGCCGATACGCATCAGATAAGGCAAAAGTTCGGGATAACAGCCAGAGGTAGTTTCATAGAGGTGGCCGGTAGTTTTGATGCCGATCGACCTCGCGTACTGGTACAATCCTACAAACTCCTCCAAACGCTCGCCAATACAATCATCGCCGCCAGCTATATCGATCGCACAAACATATTCTCCCATTTGCGCCGCCAAATCTACGATCGCCCGATTCACCTCATAGGGTAAACGCGAGTGCATACACAAAATTTGGCTGGTAACAATCGGACAATCGCTAATTTGACTTGCCTTGCCCACAACCTTTACAATTCCTGCCATCAAATCTATGCGTTCTGACTGATTCAAATGTTCTGGAGTCCGCAAATAAGGCGTATAGCGCAACTCCAAATAAGCCAGATTTTCAAACACGTAAGCGCCCCGCATCAACCGATAGATGAAATAAGGCAAAGTCTCAACAGTTTGAACGCTTTCTACCAGCGTGTGCAGTTCCAAATACTCATTGAGAGTATTGCGCGGACGAGTGTAAAACTCCTCAAACTCCGAGTATTCTTGAAATCGATTAACCATCTCAGCATTGTGGCGATCGAAATACCGCCACAGCACCCTAGGAACGACAGAACCACCCAGATGGCGGTGCAACTCAGCGTGTAAAGTCATGGCAACAAAGCCTCTATTTTCTCAATGTTAACAAAAATTAATTTGACCGAAAACAATCGGGTCTGTTGCCTCCGGACTCGTCTGTGGATCGGCTCTCACTAATTTGCGTATCCGATCGACCTGTGAACCGATGTATCCGTGGCCTAGCCTCTAAAATCTAAAATCCAAAATCTAAAATCTAAAATTGATTGACATTTCGGACGCATTCGTCCATAATCGGAGATTGTGTCAACCTGAACTGAACGCGAGAAACCCTTGGCTAACGTAGTTGTGATCGGCGCCCAGTGGGGCGATGAAGGAAAAGGCAAAATTACCGATTTGCTCAGCAAATCCGCAGATATCGTTGTCCGCTACCAAGGGGGCGTCAACGCCGGTCACACCGTGGTAGTAAACGGTCAGACTTTCAAGCTGCACTTAATTCCGTCCGGGATTCTCTACCCTGATAAAGAGTGTATCATCGGCTGCGGTACGGTCATCGACCCTAAAGTTTTAATTGCAGAGTTAGACCAGTTAGAGGAACTGAATATTTCGACAGCCTCCCTGATGATTTCGGAGACGGCTCACGTAACGATGCCCTATCATCGATTAATTGATGTAGCATCGGAAACGCAGCGGGGAAATTATAAAATCGGGACCACGGGACGCGGCATCGGCCCTACTTACGCCGACAAGTCTGAACGCACTGGCATTCGGATGCTAGATTTAATGGACTTGGAAGGATTCCGAGAACAACTGGAATGGACGATTAATTGTAAAAATGTCCTTCTCGAAAAACTCTACAATTTGCCACCTCTAAATCCCCAAGAGGTAATTGACGAATATCGAGTTTATGCGGAACGTTTGCGGCCGCACGTAGTTGATAGTTCCCTGAAAATTTATGAGGGAATTCACAAGCGGAAAAATATTCTGTTTGAAGGCGCACAAGGCACTTTATTAGACTTAGACCACGGTACTTATCCTTACGTTACTTCGAGCAATCCCATCGCTGGTGGGGCTTGTGTGGGAACCGGAGTCGGCCCAACAGCGATCGATCGCGTAATTGGCGTAGCAAAAGCTTATACAACCCGCGTCGGAGAAGGCCCCTTCCCTACCGAAATGATAGATGGAGTTGGCGCAATTTTGGGCGAAAGAGGTGCCGAATTCGGCACGACAACGGGCAGGAAACGCCGCTGCGGTTGGTTCGACGCAGTAATCGGCCGCTACGCAGTCCGCATCAACGGCCTTGACTGTCTGGCCATTACCAAACTAGATGTTTTGGATGAATTAGAAGAAATAAAAGTTTGCGTGGCTTACGAAATTGACGGCGAACGCTGTGTGGATTTTCCGAAAAGTTCCCGGATATTTGCTCGGTGCAAACCTATTTACGAAACTCTTCCCGGTTGGAAACAGTCAACGGAAGACTGCCGGAATTTGGAAGATTTGCCACAGCAAGCTTTGGATTATCTGAAGTTTTTGGCAGATTTGATGGCAGTGCCGATCGCGATCGTTTCTCTCGGTGCGAGCCGCGACCAAACTATTATTGTAGAAGACCCGATTCACGGGCCGAAACGCGCTTTGCTCTCTGCTGACGGCCATCCCGCCAAACCATTTTAGGTTTGAGATTTTAGATGGGGAAAGAGTGATGGGGAGATAGGGAGATTTGGAGAGGCGGAGATTCGGAGAATAGCCAAATTCCCAATTCCCAATTCCCAATTATTACGATCAAATATTCAGCGAATTTAATTAAGTTCGATCTCTGTAGCATAAATTTGATAAAATGTGAAAACAATCAACAGAAAGTCATAAAATGGAACTCGCAGTAGAATGTCAAAAGCGGGCCGAAGGCAGCAAACCTAACGCCCTCCGCCGCTCTGGATTGATTCCCGCCGTCCTCTACGGCCACAAAGGATCTGAATCCATTTCCCTTACCATCAAAGCCAAAACAGTTGAAAACCTGCTCAAAAAGCACGTAGTCAACAATGCCCTAATTGACCTCAGCATTCCCGACCTCTCTTGGAGCGGAAAAACCTTGCTCCGGGAAGTTCAAGTTCATCCTTGGAAGGGCTATCCTTACCACCTGAGCTTTTTCTCCGTGGCAACTCAAGACAGTCTGGAAGTTGAAGTGTCCCTGAATTTTGTCGGCGAAGCTGTCGGCGTCAAGTTAGAAGGCGGCATCTTGGATACCGTACTGACGCAACTAGCAGTTAAGTGCAAACCAGACAGCATTCCTGAAGCAATTGAAGTAGATATTTCTAATTTAAAGGTAGGGGATGCGGTGCACATTCACGAATTAGTTTTGCCTCCGGGAGTGGTAGCTCTAGGCGAACCCGATCAGGTGGTTGTTACAGTGCTGGGAATTCAAGCAGGTTCTGAACCCGAAGACGCAGAAGAAGACGCAGAGGCAGCAGCTTGATTAGTAATTACTAATAGTTGTTAACTAATTGTTGAAAAAAAAAGGGCGATCGCTTTCTCCCAAAAGGGCGATCGTTTTTTGCTAAAAAGGCTATTCTCGTTTAGACCTCTCCCATAATTCCAATCCCTTTCCCCGCTTGGTTTCTGACGGACGGTTCCTGCAGGAACCGTCCGTCAGAAACCAACGCGTCCATAAGGGTTTCAACGGTCTATCGATAAAAACGGCCCAATTTTATCACCTAAATTTTACTTTTTTTTTTTCAGTTTGTAGGGACTTTTATTGATACATAATGAGCGCACCTATTCGCCATCTTACTAATCCACATACCACCAAAATTACTCTCTCGTAATTTTTCGTTCTTAAGCGAAATCTTTCTGATGCTACTCTCCAGATTTTTAATAATCTAATTAGATGCTCGACAAAGATTCTTTTTTGAGCCTTTGACTTATTCGCTCTTTTTTGAGCTGGAGTCAGAACTCCCTGACGCGGTTTTTTATGAGGAGTATTAATTAATGCTTCTCCTACATAAGCTTTATCTCCTTGAAACTTTTGTGATGTTTCTAATGACGCTCTCTGCTTTCTCCAAATGTTTATGTCGGCTGTTGCTCCGGTTTCTCCTACTACTACGTCAACAATCTCTTTACCGGATGGCATGACTATTACCTGGTTCTTTTTAGTATGCCTCTTTTGTTTGCCAGAGTAATTTTTTTTCTGCTCTTCATTGTCTGTAGGTCTTTGTATGGGCTGCTCGTAGCTATCTACTATCAACTCAACATCTTTCAAAATTTCCAGAACCCATGCCCGAACGTCATCATTTTTTTTTACTTGTTCTAACACCGAAGCCGGCAATAAATCTCTTAAAATCTTTACCCAGCGGTGAAAAATATAATTAGCGGTTGATTCACCAATGCCAAATTGTACCCCAAGCATTTGAAAAGTAGGTAAGTTATGCAGGTACACTAATGTCAACATAATTTGGTCTGCTATCGTTAGTTTAGGGGGGCGACCGCTGCCTGGTTTAATGAGCCGAGTTTTCTGACTTTCTTGAGATGTTTTTTGACGAGCGTACAAATTTTATGCATGGGTAATTAGTTGTATTAATTGGTCGTAGTCTATACCCAACATTCTTTTAGTCTTGGATGGATGCTTTTCAATATATTCTCGGAGTTGGCTCATGTTTTTGGGGATAAAATTCCATTATAATTTAAGAGCG
>NZ_JAUBQD010000047.1:48258-60109 GCF_036701085.1 Microcoleus sp. Pol7_A1 | reverse complement strand
TCATTTTTTTATGGTCACAATCAAGTATTGCATATAATTGTATCACAATCATGATAATGATTTAGGATTGCTATAGTAGTGTAAGGAACTTGATAAGCGATCGGGATCTTGCCGCCGATCGAACCCACATTGACAATTGTACCGCTGCCCCGATCCAAAAAATGCGGCAGCAGGGCGTGAATTGTGTGGATGTATCCCCACAAATTTGTATCGATAATCTGGTGCCAATCCTCCAACGAATATTGCTCTACTTGCCCCAAGCTGTAGATGCCCGCATTGTTAATTAGCACGTCAATACTGCCGCAGCAAGCCAGCGCTGCGCGCACCAGCGAATTTACTTGTTCGGCATCTCTAACATCAGCAGAAATAGCCCAAGCATTTCTCCCGATCGCTTTTACCTGTTGAGCCAAAGCTTCTAGGCGATCGCTCTGGCGCGCCGCCAGCACAACATCATAACCTTTGCTAGCAAACAAAAGAGTTGTTGCTTTGCCGATGCCTTGAGAAGCACCTGTAATTAGTACCGTGTCAGCCATATTTTTAATTACTTTGATTGGGAAGGTAGGACTTCGGGACTGTCATCAATTGACAGCAAAAATTGAATTAAATCATTTTGCTCTTGGGCAGTATAACCAGCTTTTTCATCGATCCAGTATTCGTGTCCGCTGCCGTCAACATTTGTAACTTGCAAATCCGAATTAGCGCGGTTAGCGACAATTGCTTTTTCCCGCAAGTTCCTGTCAACCAAAACACGCAAGCTAGCAGCAGGATCGGGTTTAATATTCTGCATTAACGTGCCTGCCATTCCGAGTTGGTCTGGCTCCGTACCTGCCGCCACGCCTCCATCGTGCAAATAAGGTGCGGTTAAATAAAGTCCGATTAAACTCGGTACTTTGTAACCTCCCGCCGGATTGTTCGCTGCATAAGCTAACTGCTGTAATGGTTGTGGCGTGATATTTGTAGGAACATCTAATACAGGTTTATTGGACGAAATCGGCACAATTTCGGTGTTGGCATAAGTTTGAGGCGAGGTAAAAATTAAGGGAAATTTTGCCAGTGCTTTTGCCCGAGAAGGTTGAGATTTTATTTCCTGTTCGCGGACAACATCGTGATTAGTAAAATATCGCCCGCTGTGGCAATCTATGCAACCAGCTCCTGCAAAAACATTCGCACCTCGCCGTAAAGATTCCACATCATTTGCCTGCTGATTGGGAGGCGGCGCAAGCGTGTTTTGCCAAGCAGACATTCCGTTGAGTTGCGCCGCAACTGGCAGTCCCGGCGTGCTTGCCATCAATCCGTCTAACATAAAAATAGAACCCTTCGGATAACCGGGCATTTTGGTAGTTCTATTTATCCCCGGTTCCCCTGGTGTCGGGTCTATTTTGTCGAAAAATTCTGAGGGTTTTGCACATTCTGGCAAGCGAAATGATGGATTAGCTGCATTTTGCAGAAGCGTGCCGAGATATGTTTCTTTATCAATGCCTATTAGTGGCAAACTGGAATCTGCACCCGTGGTAGCATCCGAGTTAGTAGCGTGGACGTTGTTGTTGAGGGTTGTCAATCCGTGAAACCAGCCGACAGAAGCAAATCCGCTCCAACCGTAAGGCCAGTTTTCAAAGGTATAAGATGAGGGAATTTGGGAGGGATTGTTAACCACATCGCCTGTTGAATCGAAGTTCCCCGGCGGCCATGCTAACAGTTGTGCGTCAACTGCATCTTCTAGTGCTTTTGCATCTGGCAAATAGGCTGTCTCTCCGTTAGCGTTAATGTATGTATGTTGTCCTGGTGAAATTTGTGTTGGGTTAACTCCTGTTTGGCGAAACATGGCGGCGGAATTTGTGCCGAATGCTAACAGCAAACCCGTGTTAACATCGTTGTTGGGCGCGCCTTCTAAAATGCGTCCGCTGCTATCTACAGTTGCGTGGCACAAAGCGCAAGTAATGCCAACTCTCAGCTTACCTTCTTTGATGCTGGTACGCATTCCTAAGGGAAGAATTGAGCCTTTTGAGATGTCTAATCCCGTGTTGAGTAATGTGCCGGCTTTGAAGAGTTTGCCGCCAACTTCTACATCTTCATCTAATGGTATTTGCAAATTAGTTGTCGGCTTGCCTCCAAGCCGCGCGATCGCCTTCCCCAAACTCACGGGATTAATCGGGCCGTCTAACGCGCCGGCGACATCGCTTTGAAAGTATTCGCCGCCAAATGTTTCTGTATAAAATGCCTGGCGACCGAGTTTTAATAAATCTTCGGTAATAGCAACAGCGCCATTTTCGGGAGACAATTCTTCTTGTCCTTCTGGTGTTTGACGCAAACTTTCGGCCTCTTCTTTAGTAATTACAAAGCCTAAGCGATCGTAGGAGCCTATTTCTTGTTGTGTCGGCTGCGTGGTGGGGGTGTAAGTGTTAGACAGTTTGGGGGTTCCTGTTAAGGTGATTTCTATTTTGTAGGCGGCAAAACTTATAACTGCAATTATCAATAGGAAGACGAGGCTGCGGCGCCATATCTTCTGCTCTAAAAAGTTTGCTGTCAGCATATTAATATTACTTTTAGCGCCCTTTAAGCGCGCTATACACTTTGCAAAGATTTTAAGAAACACAGCGTATAAATACCTCTTTCTGTGGGCAAGTTATGACCGATAGCTCCCTCTGCCTTCAGGAATAATAAAATGTTAATTTATGTGTCAAAAATAATACTAATTTTTAATAAAATGCGGCTATCCTCGATCGCCCCCATTCCTCCCACCGCCTTTGCTAACGCGCTTGTTGGGGGTTTCGCGGGGGCTGCGATCGAGTGGGGCGATCGGGTTTTAAGAGTAACCTTGCAGTTTCATCACTTGGCGGTAATGGGCCTCAATCTCGCTCACAGTTTGCGATTGACGCTTGCTAGTCCACTCACTGCGATCGAATAATTGCTGCCTCAAAGCATCAACATCGATCGTTTTCACCTTACCTTCGGCGACAATTTGCTTGCCGTTTACCCAAACGCTGTCTACCGCATTAGTCGGGCGCCCCAATATTAGCAAGCCGATCGGATCGGTGCGCGGCAGCAATGATAAACTGGTTAAATCATACAGCACAAAATCTGCTTTTTTGCCGACTGTCAACGAACCCATTTCATCGGCGAGATTCAAGCCTTTTGCTCCTCCCAGGGATGCCATTTCTACAGACTGGCGCGGTGTAATCCATTGGCGGTAATCCAAATCCGTGATATTGTGCAAAATCGAACCAATTTTAATCGCTTCCAGCAAATCTTGAGAGTCATTGCTAGCAGCGCCGTCGCAGCCAAAAGATACGTTGACTCCCGCTTGACGATATTTCAAAATCGGTGCAATCCCGCTTCCCAAGCGCAAGTTGCTGAGGGGATTGTGTACGACTGTCGCTCCTGTTTCCGCCATAATCGCAATGTCGGAATCGTCCAGCCAAACGCAGTGTGCTAAGGAAGTTCTGGGGCTCAAATAACCAATTTTTTGCAGGTGTTCGACAGCGCTACAGCCGTATTTTTCGTGAGCTAGTTGTTTTTGGGCGGGGGTTTCTAAGAGGTGGGCGTGCCGACAAAGATTGTAGCGATCGCTCAATTCGATGCAGCCTTCAAACAAAGCATCGGAACACAGTTGAATTCCCGTCGGTGCCAACAACATATTAACACCTTTTTCGGGATTGTGAAACTGTTTTATGGCTGTTTCCATTAATTCCAAAGTTGCCTTTGTCGCTCGAATGTAAGCCGCGTGTTCGATGCCGCTATCGCCAGAAGGCATTCCCGCTGTCAGGGATTGATCTTGAATTAACGGCCCGATAAAAGCGCGGATACCGATTTCTTGATAAGCGCGAACTGCGGCCGCGATTGTCTCTAATTCTTGCCCCGGAATTAAAACTAAATGATCGACTACGCTTGTACCGCCCGACAGCAATGTTTCTACCGCAGTTCCCAAGGCACTCAAGTAAACTTGTTCGGGATCGAGAGGTGTAAAATCGTACAATTCCGCAATCCACAACTCCAGCGGCAAAGGGGGAATAATGCCTCTTTGCCACATTTCGGAAGAGTGTGTGTGCGCGTTGACAAAACCGGGTAGCAGCAGCTTATTTTTGCCGTCAATAACTGTTCCCGCAGGTTCTAAATTGGGCGCGATCGCACTTATGCAATTATCGACCACTTGCACATCTGCGGTTTCATAACCGCTATCAACCGCAATTAAAGCATTTTGAATTGTAAAGCTCATAGATTTACCCTTTTTATAAATTTACATTGATTTTTATTGTATGATTCCAGGGCGCTAACATTTGCGATCGCCCAACGATAATAAAGTTAATAAATTCTAAAAGTTCTAAAAAAGTTACCACGGACACTTAATTATAGCAAAAATTTAAGATAAGACCAGTTAGTAACCATTAAATAGTTATAAGATTGAAATTGTTTTTGAGTCAAAATCCCTATGAATCCTGATTCTCTCCGCACCTTGGGCGTACCGCCGAATGCTTGGAAAGTTGATGCCAAAATTGCCGATATCACCCGATCGCCGATCGCACCTCAACCTGTTACCCTGGAAACAGAAACTAAAACCCTGCGTTTGGACTTAGCAAAAGCAGCAATGTTGGTGATAGATATGCAAAACGATTTCTGTCATCCCGACGGTTGGCTAGCACATATTGGCGTAGATGTAACGCCCGCCCGAACTCCAATTAATCCTTTAATAAATTTGCTGCCAAAATTGCGATCGCACGCAATGCCAATTATTTGGATAAACTGGGGAAACCGCCCCGATTTGCTCAATATTAGTGCAGCTTCCCGTCACGTTTACAATCCCACAGGCGACGGCGTAGGTTTGGGAGATCCGCTGCCAAAAAACCGCGCACCTGTACTGATGGCAGGGAGTTGGGCGGCGCAGGTTGTCGATGAATTGGAACCAAAACCCGAGGATATTTGTGTAGACAAATATCGGATGAGTGGCTTTTGGGATACTCCTTTAGATAGTATCTTGCGGAACCTCGGCAGAACTACACTTTTCTTCGGAGGAGTAAACGCCGATCAGTGCGTCATGGCTACACTGCAAGATGCTAATTTCCTCGGTTACGACTGTATTTTAGTCAAAGATTGTACAGCTACGACATCTCCAGAGTATTGCTGGCAAGCTACTCTTTATAACGTTAAACAATGTTTTGGTTTTTTGTCTGATTCTCAGGCTATGTTAGAAGCAATTAAATAGCAGTCATCAGGGGGAGTATCCCTCTGGAGTGTAAAAAGCGTTTTTTAGGAGTGCGAGATTCCCGCACAGCAAAGCCTATATATCTCGCTTCCTGCTCTGACAGCGAACTCTCCTGTAAAATCAATAAACTTTGGAGGTTGAGCGGCGGACTAATGACTCTGGATTCTCACTAATGACAGCAGAAACATAACCACTGACAACTAACAATAAAAAAATGACAAACCAGTGCGTGATTCCTGTTATAAAGTCTCCGAAAGACTACCAAGCATTTCGTATCAGTCCGGGCGATACTAATCGATTAGCGATCGTCTTCGATCCGGCAACAGCTAATGTCTCATTAACTGTTTGCGTGGAGATTTTCGATGCGGGCGGTAAAACTCCTCCCAACCGCCATCAATTCGCAGTAGAAATGTTTTTTGTACTCAAAGGAAGAGGGCAAGCAACCTGCGACGGCAAAACAGTTAGTATTCAACCGGGAGATAGTTTGTTAGTGCCTCCAACGGGCACTCACCTAATTGAGAATACCGAGAGTGAACGTTTGTACACTTTGTGCATTATGGTGCCGAATGAAAATTTTGTGGAACTGATTCGCAGCGGTACGCCAGTGGAACTTGACGAGGAAGATTTGAGAGTTCTCAGGCGATCGGATGTACTCGTATCGTGCTAGTTTTGTAGTAAGGACTTTAGTGTTTTAATCTTCTAGGCTCTGCCTGGGAAAGCAGATCCCCGACTGCTTAAACAAGTCGGGGATCTAACAAAATACTGTTTTACGTTAAAATTATTCAATTATGAGCGTTATATTTCACATTGCTAAAAGCCAACAGTGGCAAGAAGCAAAACACCTTCAATCCTATCGCGGCGATACCCTAGACTCTGAAGGATTCATCCACTGTTCGACACTCCCGCAAGTTACTAGAAGTGCCAACAAATTTTTTGTCGGACAAACAGGATTGCTTTTGCTGTGGATTGACTCTGGGAAAGTGCAAGCAGAAATTAAGTATGAATCTGCCGCCGGAGATCTTTATCCGCATATTTACGGACCACTGAACGTTGATGCTGTGTTGAAAGTTTTTGAGTTTGAAGCGGGTGCAGATGGCAAGTTTGAATTGCCGGAAGAATTAAGAGATGTTGTTTGATATTCAGATTTTTGACCATTGTCAATTAACTTTTGAGGGCGGGCTAGAAGCCCGCGCCACGGGAAAGTTGAATTTTTGAGGGCGGGCTAGAAGCCCACCCCACGGGAAAGTTGAATTTTGTGGAACGGGCATCTTGCCCGTTCTTATTTGTGCAATATATCAATTTAAACTTACTGATTAACTAACTCTGCCGCCAATTTTAGCGCATCTTCGCAAGTCGCAATTCTCCCCTCCACGCGCGCTAATTGAATCTCCATCAACAATTTACCTATGCGCGGACTTCTGGGCAAATTTAAATATTCCATTAAATCATTGCCGCTCACTAATTGTGTGGGATGAGCAATAATATCATCCCTATCGAGATAGCGATTAATTAAGATTGAAATATTCTCAACTGCAACTCCCGCCGCCACCGCCAAAACTGCTAAGGCTGGAAATACTATTCCCACATCCCGAAACAAAAAATACTGTTCTCGCAAAGACATTTCCGCAATTGGTTTTGCTTGCAATTGTGGCAAGTATTTCAAAAGCCCGATCGCACTTTTTATCTCCACATTGCTGTACTTCAACCGCAGCAACTGGGTTTCAGCAATTGTCGGGTCGGAATCTGCCAAAACAGCCAACTTCGCAACCGCCAACAACGGCGTTTTAATCGTATCTCGAATCGATCGCGAAAATTCTCTCCCCAAATCTGGATAAATTGCCGCTAAGTTGGCAGCAGACGCATCAATTTTTGTCAAAATATCAAAACGGTCGATCGCACTTTCAAACCAAATCGAAAACAAACCATCTTCGCAACCGCGACAAATCCAAGGAACACCCTCTGGATTGCTCAACAAATAACCTAATTCCGTCCGCACCCGTTCCACCGCTACCCGACTCAACAGCGGCGCTAATTCCCGAATCGCCGATTGAGTTTCAGCTTCGATCGCAAAACCCAACTGCGCCGCTTGGCGGTAAGCTCTTAATAACCTCAGCGGATCGTCCTCCAAATTTGACCGCGAAACCATCCGCAGCAAACCCAACCCCAAATCAGTTTGACCGTCCAAAGGATCGATGATTTCTCCTGTAAAAGGATTGCAGGCGATCGCATTTATCCGAAAATCCCGGCGCAGCAAATCCCCCTCCAGACTCCCCCCTTCCGCTTGCGCCAAATCCACCGTACCGCCCGCAAACACCACCCGCGCAATTTGGCGTTTCGCATCCAACAAGACAAATCCACCATTCGTGCGATCGGCAATTTTTCGAGCAGTCTTCACGGCCCGTGTTAGCATGACAAAATCCAAATCAAAATAGTGCGATCGCCTCCCCAGCAGCGCATCCCGCACCGCACCGCCCACCAGATAAGCAGGCGGTGTCAGCAGTTTCAAATCAAACGGCCAAGTATCAGGAGATAATGAAGGGGGCAAATTAATCGGCATCGCAACAAAAATCTACAAACTTACAAACAATTAAACTCTTGCTACGCTAGATTAACAGAAAGCTCAAATTTCACCAATCTTTTTGAAATGCACAGAGGATATCAAGAATGTGTATTTGTATTAACTGCCACTATGTAGACCGCTGCTTTACCTACCACGCCGTAGAAGAACAGCACGAACAGCTTCACCTCACCGAAACACCCGATTTCGACCCCGTAGAACCCACCATCAACGTCAACATCCGCCCCCGCCAAGACGAAATTGAAATGGAATGGGATGTAGTCGGGTGTCAGAGTTTCAAGCAAGAGACCGGCAAATGGGCAAAATTGCGGCCAGGCGAACTCGTCCCGACTTAAGGAAGAAGGAAGAGGGAAGAAGGAAGAAGGAAGAAGGAAGAGGGAAGAAGGAAGAAGGAAGAAGGAAGAAGAAGGAAGAAGGAAGAGGGAAGAAGGAAGAAGGAAGAAGGAAGAAGAAAAAAGAAAAAAAATAAAACGCTTTCCTTTTCTTGTTTCTTCTTTTTACCCAATTTTAAATTTCCCATTTCCAATATTCAATTCCCAATTTTCAATTTTCAATTCCCGATGCCCAATTCCCCATTCCCAATTACAAATTACCAATCTAAAATCTAAAATCTAAAATCTAAAATCCAATGTGCTATTGCTTAAACCCAACTTGTCAGAATCCGCAAAACCCAGGTGATGCAGAATTGTGCCAAAGTTGCGGCTCAAAATTGTTGTTAACTCTCGACTCAGAAACGCCCTCAGCATCTCGCTACCGAACCATAAAGCCGATCGGGCAAGGAGGCTTTGGCCGAACATTTCTAGCAGTAGATGAAACCAAACCCCTGATTTTTTCGCAGTGCGTAATCAAGCAATTTTTGCAGCAAAATACCGCAGCCGAAAAAGCCGCCCAACTATTTCACCAAGAAGCAGCCCAGCTAGAAATCTTGGGCAAACATCCCCAGATTCCAGAATTAATTGCGCATTTTGAACAAGACGGGAGACAGTATTTAGTACAAGAATTTATAGACGGCAAAAACCTAGCCAGAGAATTAGAACAAAAAGGAGCATTCACCGAAACTCAAATTCGGCAAATCCTCAACGATTTATTGCCCGTGCTCCACTTCGTCCACAAATCCAAAGTCATTCACCGCGATATCAAACCCGAAAATATCATTCGCCGCCGACTATCTCCAACCCCTTTACCCGCCTTAGAAAATTCCTATCAACCCTCTCCTTTCCAAAAAGATATTGTTTTAGTAGACTTTGGTGCAGCTAAGAAAGTAACAGCAACTGGCTTGCCGCAAACTGGTACAATCATCGGCAGTGCTGCTTATACAGCCCCAGAACAATTAATGGGGAAAGCAGTTTTTGCCAGCGATATCTACAGTTTGGGCGTTACTTGCATTCACTTGCTGACTGAAATTCCTCCCTTCGATTTGTTCGACAGTGCAGAGGATTCTTGGGCTTGGCGAAATTATTTGAAGACTGCTGTTAGCGACGATTTGGGCCGCATCCTCGACACCATGCTCCAAAGTGCCACCAATCGGCGCTACAGTTCAGCATCAGCAGTCATCCGACACTTGAATCCCAAACCGGTGTATTTAGATGCACAGCCGGTGCTAGACGCGCCGGAAACGCCCGCAGAACGGGTGGTTACACCTGCGCCCGGTGTGTCGCTTTTCACTCGCCAAGAGCAAGCCGAAATTCAGCAAGCTTTGCAAGAGGCGATCGCCCCCTACAATGTTACAATCCAAGTCAGTCAAGCCAAGCAACAGCTCAATATCGTCATCAACAGAACCGAAGACAACCCCGTTTACTATCCGCACTTATCTCAAATAATTGCCACCAGACTCACCGATTTGCAGTTAAATAAAGTCGCAGCCGTGAAGCTGTTGGGAAGAGTCAACAATTCTCGCCGCCCGGAGTGGAAGCAAATATTGCAAATCGATCCCAAGATTCAATTGAGAAACAAACTCGTGCGGCTGCAACACAATCAATTACTCAAGAAAATCGCCCCTGTTACTACCCAAGAATTTTGGCTGCCGAAGTTGAAAACTCAGGATTTTTGGATAGATGCGCTAATGTTTGCCTTAGTTTGGTTTATCTTTGGCTCTCAAATAGTCATTTTAAATTCGTGGTTTGCGCTAATAGTTTCGTCGGGTTTTATGGCGGTCAAGCATCAAGTTTCCCAACACAAAGAATTTGCCAATAAAAATTTATTTGCAAGTTTAGTAGTGCTGTTTTTGATGACTGGGGGCATGGGTAATTCCAGGATTTTAAATACGGGAATATTTGGCATTCTTTTGGGTTGCTTAGTTGTGGCTTTGCCGCTGTTTTTTGTTAAGGAAAATTATCATTAATCGTGAATAGCAATCCCCAAGACGGAACATCTGTTAAAAAATACGGCTTAGCCCTGCACACAGCTAGTCGCGAACTCGGTTTAGCCATCAGCAATTTTGCCGGGGATTCTCGCTGCCAAAATTGGAATTTGGATCGCGATTTAGCGACTCATTTGCATCAGTATTTAGTCGAGTTTATTCAGCCGCAAACTTGGGCGGATTTAGCTTTTATTGCAGTGGCGAAGGGGCCCGGAGGTTTCACGGGAACTCGGATGGGTATGGTGACGGCGCGGACTTTGGCTCAACAGTTGGATATTCCGGTTTTTGCGATTTCAACTTTGGCGGCTGTCGCTTGGGCGGAACCCCCCCAACCCCCCCTTGCTAAGGGGGGGCTTTTGAATACGGAACCTCCCCTTGCTAAGGGGGGGCTTTTGAATACGGAACCCCCCCAACCCCCCCTTGCTAAGGGGGGGCTTTTGAGTGCAGAACCTCCCCTTGCTAAGGGGGGGTTTTTGAGCGTGGCGCTGCAAATGCCTGCACAGCGGGGTCAATTGTTTGGGGCGGTTTATTCAGTTAACAAAGATTCTGGTTTAACTGAGTTGTTTCCTGATACCGTAATGACGGCGGAATCCTGGCAGGAAAAGTTGGAAAGTTTGGAAAGTTCCTATCAGTTAATTGAAGTTGGCAGCGAGTTGGGCTGGTCGGTTTCTAGTGTGTTGGAATTGGCTTATTTGGAGTGGAAACAAGGAATTCGCCCGGATTGGTCGGATGCTTTGCCTTTTTACGGGCAACATCCGGTTAAGGGACACTGAATATTGGGAATAGGGCATTGGGAATAGGGAATTGGGCATTATTTTTTTCAGTTAAATCAACTTGTAGAGTGCGTTTTTTTCCGACCATGCTCGATGTCCGATGCCCGATGCCCGTAAATGATTTATAAGCAATTAAGCAGACTTGATATCGTTGTTTATTTAAGGGCGATACAAACTTCCAGGCAAAAAGTTAATGTTAGCGGGTCTGGGTTTTCGGTTCGCAATCGATCGATCTCAGCTCGATCGCAGCCGCGAGATTCCATAAAATCGAGCATCCAGTTCGTTATGGTAGCGAGATCGATGTATTTTGCTCCGAGGCAAACAGGGCAAATTTCTGGGCTGAGGGTACCGGTGCCGCCGCATTCGGGGCAATCCCAGTGGGTGGTTACGGGATCGGGGGTAGTTAGGATGTTGTTCATGCTGGGAAAAAGTACGCGCGGCGTAGCGATCCTGCTGGGAATCGCACTACTCGTTAACTCTAGCAAAAATGCCGATCGCCCTGACTTCTTCCTGCCTTAACACTAAGCAGGCTAGTGACTAAAATTGAAAAAAATACTAAGGGGGTGGCTATGTTCGATCGCACTCAATGGGTTTTGGCCGGTATGTCGATCGCGCTTTCGCTTCAGTTAAGTCAGCCAGTTGCAGCAGCCGTGCCCGTTGGTAAAGTCGTACAAACAGCACAAACTAACAGTAGTCAGGCTGCCCAAAAAGTATTTGAAGAGGCAGAAAAACTCTACGAACAAGGAACAGCGGAAGCAAAAAAAGGCGTGATCGTCAAGCTGGAAGAAGCCTTAAAGCTATATCGGCAAGCAGGCGACAATAGAGGGCAAGCACTTAGCCTCCTTGGTCTTGGCAATGTCTACTCAGAATTGGGAGAAAAACAGAAAGCGCTAGAGTATTACAGCCAGTCGCTTCCCCTGAGTCGGGCAGTAGGTGATCGCGCA
>NZ_JAUBQD010000047.1:0-48158 GCF_036701085.1 Microcoleus sp. Pol7_A1 | reverse complement strand
CAGGAAGCTGTCACCCTCAACAACATCGGCCAAGTCTACTCACAATTGGGAGAAAAACAGAAAGCGCTAGAGTATTATAGCCAGTCGCTTCCCTTGAATCGGGCAGTAGGCAATCGCGGTGGAGAAGCTGTCACCCTCAGCAGCATCGGTAGTGTCTACTCAGAATTGGGAGAAAAACAGAAAGCGCTAGAGTATTACAGCCAGTCGCTTCCCCTGAGTAGGGCAGCAGGTAATCGCGCACAGGAAGCTGTCACCCTCAACAACATCGGCCAAGTCTACTCACAATTGGGAGAAAAACAGAAAGCGCTAGAGTATTACAGTCAGTCACTTCTTCTGAGTCGAGCAGTAGGCAATCGCGGTGGGGAAGCGGCTACCCTCAACAACATCGGCCAAGTCTACTCACAATTGGGAGAAAAACAGAAAGCGCTAGAGTATTACAGTCAGTCGCTTCTTCTGAGTCGAGCAGTAGGCAATCGCGGTGGGGAAGCGACTACCCTCAACAACATCGGCTTAGTCTACTCAGAATTGGGAGAAAAACAGAAAGCGTTAGAGTATTACAGCCAGTCGCTTCTTCTGAGTCGAGCAGTAGGCAATCGCGGTGGGGAAGCTGCCACCCTCAACAACATCGGCTTAGTCTACTCACAATTGGGAGAAAAACAGAAAGTGCTAGAGTATTACAGCCAGTCGCTTCCCCTGAGTCGGGCAGTAGGCAATCGCGGTGGGGAAGCTCTCACTCTCACCAACATTGGCGGTGTCTACGCAGAATTGGGAGAAAAACAGAAAGCGCTAGAGTATTACAGCCAGTCGCTTCCCCTGAGTCGGGCAGTAGGCGATCGCGGTGGGGAAGCTCTCACCCTCAGCAGCATCGGCATTGTCTACTCACAATTGGGAGAAAAACAAAAAGCGCTAGAGTATTACAGCCAGTCGCTTCCCCTGTTTCAGGCAACAGGGGATCGCCGTAGGGAAGCTACCACCCTCACTGGCATCGGCTTAGTCTACTCAGAATTGGGAGAAAAACAGAAAGCGCTAGAGTATTACAGCCAGTCGCTTCCCCTGAGTCGGGCAGTAGATGATCGCGCACAGGAAGCTAGCACCATTTTCCACATAGCTTATGTCAAACGCGAGCAAAACAATCTTACCGAAGCCCTCAAAAATATTGAAAATTCTATCAAAATTATCGAAAGCCTCCGCACCAAAATAGCCAGCCCTGAACTCCGCACCTCATACTTTGCCACCGTACAAAACTATTACCAATTCTACATAGATTTGTTAATGCAACTGCACAAAACGCAACCCAAATTAGGGTATGATACCAAAGCCTTAGAAGCGAGCGAACGTTCGAGAGCCCGCAGTCTCCTCGAACTTCTCCAAGAAAGTAACGCCAACATTCGCGAAGGTATTTCCCCCGCTTTACTGCAACAAGAAAAAAGCTTGCAACAGCAACTTGATGCCATTGAAAAGCAGCGCATCGAAACAATCAGCAGCCCCAATTCCAACGCAACTAAAATCGATGAAATTGACAAACAGCGCCTCTCACTTTTGGAACAAAATCAGCAAATTCAAACCCAGATTCGTAGCGCTAGCCCACGTTACGCAGCCCTCACCCAACCCCAACCTTTAACACTGCCTGAAATTCAGAAACAGATTCTCGATGAAAACACAATTTTATTGCAGTATTCCCTCGGCAGAGATCGCAGTTATTTGTGGGTTGTGACATCAACAGGACTAACCAGCTATGAATTACCAAAACAGGTTGACATTGAAACAGCAGCTAAGGAGTTCCTAGAGGCAATAACTAGCCCAATTTACCGAAATATTCCCCAAAAAGTTGCCCAAGCAAGTGCAAATCTGGGTCAAGTAATTTTACAGCCCGCAGCAGCCCAATTAGGAAACAAACGCTTATTAATTGTTCCCGACGGCGTGCTGCATTATACCCCTTTTCAAGCTTTAACCCTTGCCCAAACCGCCGGACAAAATACCAATGTTCCCTTAATTGTCGAACATGAAATTATCACTCTGCCTTCTGCCTCAACTCTCGCCATTCTCCGGCAAAACTACGGAGACAGAAAACCACCCAGCCAAACTTTAGCAATTTTAGCCGATCCTGTTTTCAGTCCAGACGATGACAGACTCAAAGGAAAACTTACCCCGGAAACTACCGAAAAGCTAGCATTAAATAATCTCGGTTTAAGTCGATCGCTTCGTGCTTCTAATCGGCAATGGCCGCCCCAACGCTTACCATTTACCCGTCAAGAAGCCCAAACAATATCTAGCTTATTCCCCTCAGCTTCTAGCCGTCAAATATTTGATTTTGATGCCAGCCGCACTACTGCTACCGATGGAAATTTAGCCAATTATCAAATCGTTCACTTTGCCACCCACGGCCTTGCCAACAGCCAAAATCCCGAACTGTCAGGAATTCTGATGTCGATGGTAGATGACAAGGGCAATCTTGTCAATGGTTTTTTGCGCCTCACGGATATTTTCAACTTGAAACTGGCGGCAAATTTAGTGGTTTTAAGTGCTTGCCAATCGGGCATGGGACAGAATGTTAAAGGCGAAGGAATGGTGGGATTAACAAGGGGTTTTATGTATGCGGGGGCGCAGCGGGTGGCCGTGAGTTTGTGGAGTGTGGATGATGAAGGAACTGCTGTGTTAATGCAAAAGTTTTATCAGAAAATGCTGCAACAAAAGTTAGCGCCTGCGGCAGCTTTGAGGGCGGCGCAGATTGAAATGATGCAGCAGGAAAAATGGAAGTCTCCCTATTATTGGGCTGCTTTTACGTTGCAAGGGGAGTGGAAATGATATACAGCACTTTTGCTGGTAAGTAAGTACATAGCCCTTGTAGGGACACGGCAATGCCGTGTCCCTACGGGGATCGAAGAGCGATCCGGGTCTATTTCATAAAAGTGGAATCTGCTGTATGACTTTTATGAACTCAAAATTATGAAACTTATGAATTGACTTGAAGCTCAGCCAGTTTTAAAATGTTAATTAACTGGGGTCAGTAAGTCGCATAAAAAACTCCTACCGCGTCTTAATATATGGAAAATCGACTGACTCAAACTCAACTCAAGCAAATAGTAGCTGAAGTAGAACGCCTTTCTAACCTCCGGCAATCTGAACTTGATTCCGAAGAAGTCAAAGAAATTTTGCAGGAGTTGGGCTTGCCTCCAGAGTTGCTAAATGAAGCTTTAATCCAGTTGCAGCGTCGGGAAGCACTGGCCCAGCAGCAGCGGCGAAATCGGTGGATTGCAGGAGGATTGGCTGCGGCTGCTGCGGGGGCGATCGCAATTACCGGATTCTACATTCAGGAAAACCGACAAGCGATCGATCGCGTTTCAATTCAAGAAAACCGCATAACTTCGGTGCAGGATGATGGTGGCAATTTGACAGTTATTTCCCGCCAAAATAATCCTGAAATATTTTATCGTACTACCTTGAAAGATGCACCCATCGGGAAAAAACTGTCGTTATCTTGCGATTGGATTGACCCCAGCGGTCAAGTTGTCAAACAAAACCGCTATCAGACTCGCGAAATCGACAAACCTATCTGGAATACTCAATGCCGCTACCAAATTGGTACTGCTGCTGCTACCGGAAATTGGCAAGTTAAAATGTTCGTTGAAAGTCGTGCGATCGGCAGTGCATCCTTTGAAGTTAAATAATTATAAAAAACTCGCCTATGGATAGATTTTAATATGGAAATTACCAACAAACCGCGTCAATTTTTAGGATACTGGGGCTGCGACTCTCGCCACAAATCAGACGCGCTGCTGGCGAAAATTATCAGCCAGTCTGCCAGAGAAATTCCAGTTCAAAAAGTCGAGGATTATTCCAGTTTCTCCACCGCAGGCAGCGAAAATCATCCAATTTGGAATGTTGCTAGTACCGAACTCGATGGCGCGCCAAGGTTGCCGACCAAAAAGAGCGATTCCCTGCGGGATAGCTACGCTTCACGTACTTTGCAAATCGCCGCCCTTTCAGCATCTGGACTATCTACATATCCATCAGCTAACGGTTTGCTGTTACCTGATGTCTGGGTAAACGTTCGAGAAAATTGCCTGATTTTAGGACGGGAACCCTTCGGGCGAGTAACGCTTTACTGGACGCAAATCGGGCAGAGTATTTGGTTTGCATCGAGATTGCAACTGCTGTTAAATATTTGCGAACAGCCAGATGTCAGCATTCCCGGTTTGTACGGCTATAGCTGTTTTTCCTATGTCCCAACTCCTTTAACTCCGGTCAAAAATGTATTCGCAGTTCCCGCAGGAACCGAATTGACTTGGGAGTGCGATCGAGATACTGGTGTCATTCTTGAACAAAATTCAAAACGCTTGTTGGAATGGGGAGAAAGTTCAGAACAAATAGAAGACGAAGCAGAAGCGATCGCACAATTACAAAACTTACTTAAAGATGCCGTTCACCGTCAAATTGCCGATATAAACAGCAGTGAAACTGTCGGAGTATTTCTATCAGGCGGTTTAGATTCCTCAGTTGTCGCAGCTTTATTAGTAAAAGCCGGAGTCAAAGTGCGCGCTTATACTCTCGACTTTGGCGAAGCCGGAATTCCTGAATATCCTTGGGCAGAACAAGTAGCCTACTCGCTGAAAATTCCCTTAGTAAAAGTAGATGCCAGGCCGCACCGGATTAAACAAGTTTTGCATTCTGCTGTGAAAGCTTTAGATTTGCCTTTTGGCGACGGAGTTACAGTGCCGCTGTACCTTTTAAATGAAGCTGCGAGTCAAAAAACCGATCTCGTTTTCAACGGCGAAGGCGGCGATCAGTTATTTGCGGGATGGACGAATAAACCCCTGATTGCAGCGGGTATTTATCAAGCAGCAAATCCAGCCGGAGACGAAGCTTTTGCCCTGCAATACCTGCGAACTTTTCACCGGATGTGGGGATACGAAACTAAAGTTTACCAGCCGCAAATTTACACTCAAATTCAGAATTTGCACCCTCAAGATTGGCTGCTAGAGGCTCTTAATCCTGCTTTAGGCGGGTCTTTGCTGCACCGCCTCCGCCGCGCGGGGCTGATGCTCAAAGGCGCGCAGAACATCCATCCCCGCGCTGCTAATTTAGCACTAGCTTTTGGTCTGAAAGTGCGATCGCCCTTTTGCGATTTTGCCTTAACAAACTGGACGTTTAAACTGTCAGGAGAATTGTGTTTGCGGGGTGCTTGCGAGAAATACATCCTCAAACGAGCCGTGGAAAATTGGCTGCCTGCGGAAATAGTTTGGCGGGAAAAGCGGGGTATGGGGGTTCCCTTAACCTCTTGGTGTTTTAATGAATTTTGGCATCAAATTGGCGATTGGTTGAACCCTGCCGTGCTGCTATCAGAGAAACGCTGGCAACCCGATTTAGCTGCTCAAATTGTGTCCGGCAAATTCGCAGCGGGAATTCAAGGCCGCCGCATTGGCGAAATTATTTGGCTGTTAATTATGTGGCAAATTTGGCGATCGCAAATCTTAGGCGAGGAAGTGAAAAACAAATCTTGGAATCATCCATTTTGGTTGCCTCGATCGGTTTGGAATTACCGCCAGCGGTGGGCAGAATAAACGCTACTCCCTTTATTCCTCGGCGGTTAAAACCGCGTCTACACAAACAAATTCAGCCTTTGCGGACTAAAGAATAAGTGAGGTATTAAAGCTGGATTTGGGATAATTGCTAATTAAACAAACATCTACTTTACCATTATGTCAACAATCGCCGATCGCAAATCAATTCTCAAAGAACCGCCTTTTACTCTTTCCCTAGCCCAAGAGTTATTAGCTACCTACGGTTCGCCGCTTTACGTTTATCAAAGCGATATTTTGCGCCGGACGATCGCGCGCATTACTAAGGCAATTTCCTATCCGCGAACTCAATTTTGTTTTGCCAGCGTGACGAACGGCAACATCGCACTGCTGCAAATTTTTCAAGCTTGCGGGTGGGGACTGCACGCCAATACACCGGGAGATATTTATTTAGGAAGTCAGGCAGGTTTTGCGCCCAACAACATTGTTTACAGCGGCAGCAATTTGCACCGAAATGAGATGGCACAAGTTCTCAAATGGGGTGTCAAAACTCTGAATTTCGACAGTATTGCTCAGTTGCAGTTGTGCTGTGAAGTTTATCAATCTCTCAGGGAAAACCAACAGATTTTAGAACCGCCCAGTTTGGGTTTGAGACTGAATTTGCCCGAACTAACTGGAGACAGTCGAATTGGAGTGCGATCGACTGAATTCCCAGAGGCGATCGCCCTCGCTAGAAAAGCCGGATTAAAGCTCAGCGGATTGCATTTTTATCGCGGTACCGGCACTAATTCTACCGCAGCTTTTACTCAAGTAATTGATACTGTAATTGCCGCAGCCCAGCAATTGCCAGATTGGGAATATCTCGATTTTGGCGGCGGTTTTGGCTATCCTTACCGCAGGGGGGGTACAGCCTTTGACTGGGAACTGTTCGGAGCAGAATTAACCAGCAAAATTAGCCAACTCGATCGCGAAATTCAGCTAATAGTTGAACCAGGGCGATCGGTTGTAGCAGGATGCGCTACTTTGCTCGCTCAAGTTGTTTCTACAAAATGGCAGGAAGCCAAACAAATTGTCGGTGTAGATACTACTGTTGCCAATCTTTCAGTGCCGTCAGTTCACGGTGGTTATCGAGAGATTTATACCTGGAATTGCCGGGATTCTCTACATCTTACTGATGTTTGTGGCAATACTACTTATTCGCGGGATTATTTGGGAAAAAACTGTCATTTACCAGCTTTGAGAGTTGGGGAAATCCTGGCTATTTTAGATGTGGGAGCCTACGGCTATGCCATGTCATCGCACTTTTTGCACCGCCCCAGACCTGCGGAAGTGCTGTTAGAAAATAACCAGCATCGCGTGATTCGCCAAAGAGAAGGTTACAGCATTTTGTTAGCAAATCAAGTTTTTTGAATCATCATTAGGAGACGTTTATGAAGTGCATTAACTGCCATACTGACAATAAGTTAAAAGATCGCACGGCAAATAGCGGCCGCTGTGTACGATGCAGGCATAAGTTTGCATTTGAACCGACTTCAATGACTGGTGTCAAAATAACTGACCCGATGTTTGCCAAGGCGATCGCAGATATTTCGGTTAATGATACGCTGTTTTTTACCCCGAAGCAGTTATTTTACCTTTTAGACAAGCGATCGAGACCAAAAAATGATGAACTGTTCTACACAATCCCAGGATACGTAATTATTAATATAGTTTCGGGTATCTTTGTTCTTATCTTCTTGACACCCAATCTATTTTCCGGAGGGAGTATAGCTTTCATTTTGGTAATGTTTGCGATCAATTGTTTATTAATTGCAGGAACTTTTACTGCTAGCCGTTCTAGGAAGTATCCGTACAAACAACGCCAGAACTTTGCAAATACTTTGCAAGTTTGGGGAGTAATAGTTCTGGTGTGTGGAATTGGTGTAAGTGTGTTATCAAGTTCCTTTCCGCTGTTTTTAGCTAGCTCTGCTATCGGACTGCTATCTATCTATTTGGGAAGCAGAAAAATTGACAAAAAACCTGCAAATAGTCAAGAATTTACTATTGAGTTAAATCAGTTTCAAGGTTGGCTTAACACTTGGACAGCAATTAACTCTATGACTAAATTGCTGCCGCCTCCCCGCGCTCTAAATGGAAATACCGTCGTTAGTCCTGATGTCAGCGCTTACAGTTTTGACAGATTAGTTGTGTGCGATCGCCCGGAAATTGCCCAATTTTTAATCGCCAATAATTTTCACTTTGAAAACAACTGTGCAGTCCTCAGCATTACCGGATATCCGCAAAGTATCTTCGACACAACTATGGAAATGCTGCGCCGAAATCCCGACTTAAAAGTGTACGCTTTGCACGATTGCACTCCCAGAGGAATTGGTTTAGTTGACCGCTTGCGTACCAGTCCTAATTGGTTCTCAGATAGCAGCGCGATAATTATTGATATCGGATTCCTGCCCAGGCAAATTATTGTGGCTGGCGACAATATGTGTGTTCTAAGTTCTGAGAGTTCGGCACGAGATGCTGTACAACTGCCGCCAGCAATTCGCCAAGATTTATCCGCTGAAGAATTGGAGTGGTTGGAATTAGGTAATTATGTAGAATTGGAATCGTTTAGTCCTCAAAAACTGATTCAAATTTTGAATCGAGGAATTGCCGGCAGTCGAGATTTAGGCAGCGATGACAGCAGTTTGATTTTGCTAGGCGGTACGGATAGTTCTATTTATGTTCTTGACAGTTTTGGTTGAGGTTTGTGGGGAAACGGCATTGCCCGCGCAAATATCCTGTGCGGTAGGGAAACGGCATTGCCGTGTCCGCGCAGATAAGGAAACGGCACTGCCGTGTCCCTACAGATATAATGTGCAATTAAGCCGATTTGATATTACTTATTAGCTTGCAGCCAAATTTCTAAACTCGCCAACAGCCACAGTTTAACGCCGTAACGCCCCCAGGTATCTCCTTCATAGTCTAGCCATTGACCTATCAAAGATTGGTTGAAATAAGGAGCGATCGCAGCTTTTTTCGACAGCAGCAAACCCTTAGCTTCTCGCTGCCAAAACTTCTTAAATCCCAACTGTACTGGAACCAGCATCCCGCTTTTTGGTCGGTCTAAAATTTGAGCGGGCAAAAGGTTTGCAACCGCTTGTTTTAACACAGCTTTTTCCACAACTCCCGATAGTTTGTATTCCGGCGGAATCGTCATGCTCAAGTCAACTATTCGCTGGTCGAAAAGAGGCGATCGCCCGTGCAAGTCCGCAGCTTGAGTCAAGTTGTTAACTTTCGTCAAAATCTGGTCTGCTCCCTTAAATTTAATATTTAATGCCATTAATCGATTGAGATAATTGCCGCTGCCATTCAAATCGGCACTAAATACCGAAGGTTCTGTTTTTACCGCTGCTAAAATTTCCGGTTTTAAAAGTTGAGGCAAATCCGCAGCGCACTTTTGAAATGACATCAAATATGCTGGCAGCGCATCCAAATTAGTCAGAGAATTGTACAAGCTATTAATTAGCATCGGTTGATTTTTCGGTCCGCCAAAACAGGGGTCGCCGCCTTCGCCGTTGAGGACAATTTCGACAGATTCTCGCGCCAATTTTCCTAATAGCAAGTTTGGCACTGTCAGGGGGTCGCCCATCGGATCGTCTAAATAGCTCATCGTTTCTGGCAACTTTTCCCACATATCCCGAAAGCTAATTTCTAAAATGTGGTGTTGAGTTTGGCAGTGTTGGGCAACTAAACTGGAAAACTCTAATTCGTTGGCGCATTCTGCACCAAAATGAATTGAGTAAGTGTGAACTGGTCGATCGTGAAATTTAGCAGCTAAAGCGGCGATGCAGCTAGAGTCTAACCCGCCGGAAAGAAAGACGCCTACAGGTTGATTTGCTGGCAAATATTCTCGGACAATTTCATCTAAAAGAGTGCGCAATCTCGCGCCGTGCCATTCTAAAGATTGTTCGGCCTCGACAACTTGTTCTCGGAGTTCCCAGTAAGCGGAAATTGTCTCGTCAGGGAAGCTTAAAACGGTTCCTGGGCGCAGTTCTCGCACTTGCTGCCAGAGGGTACGATCGCCCGGAACAAAGGAGCAGCAGAGGTAATCTCGCAGCGCTACGAGGTCGATCGCCCTTGAATGGTAGGGTGCGATCGCCCGCAGTTGAGGAGAAATCCAGCGAGTCGCGCCAACATCAGTGTAGTAGAGAGTTCGCGCACCCGCGCGATCGCGCACCAGCCGCAAAACTTGCCTTTCTCTGTCCCAAACCGCGAACGCGAACATACCCGCCAGCAGCGGCAAACATTCAACGCCCCAGCGTTCCCACAGTTGAGCGACTAATTGGCGATCGCAGCCCTGCCAAAAATTAGCCGCAATCCCCAATCTTTCCAGCAATTCTAATCGGTTGCTCAGCCAAATATCGCCGACAACTGCAAATTTTTTTGAGGGGCTTAGAATTATCTGAACAGTTGGGTTTGAGCAAATAATAGCAATTTGACTTTCTCGCCACGCTGTATTATCTGCGATCGCGTCTGTTTTACCCCAAGCTATCCGCCAATTTGAGGCTAATTCAACCAGAGAATTTGGATGTAGAGAGGATTTTTGTTGTTGGCTACCTTGATAATTGAGGAATGATTTTTTATCGCTCATTTTTGGAAACTCAAGATAATTATAAATATTATCAACTATAACTTACATCTTGCAGCATTCTTTGTGGAACGGGCCCCAGAGCCCGTTCCACAAAGAATGAGTTTTCATTGTGGGGTGGGCCCCAGAACCCGCCCATAAAAGGGTTTATCGCCCGCTAGCTAAAGCCTCCCGCAATTTGCGGCCGCGCGATTTATCCCGAAGTTCTGGAGTCGCCATCCGCAACACAAAATCCAGCAACCAAGGAGCAATTCGGTGACACCAAACTGCTAGATGACTTTGGTATCCTACTAAGATTTCCGGCGCATCTTTGTGCAATCCCGCGACAAGTGCTAAGGCAACTTTTTCGGGAGTTGTGGGTACTACCCAGCGAAATTGTTCCAAGTCTCGCACCATGTCGGTATCTGTTAGAGAGGGCAATAAAGCTGTCACTCGAACATTGTACTGAGTTAACTCGCTGCGTAAAGCTTGGGTGAATCCCAAAATGGCAAATTTGGTAGCAGAATAAGTCGCCATTGTCGGAGCGGCAATTTTTCCCATCAAGCTCGAAACATTGACGATTGTTCCTTCTTTTTGAGTCGCCATTCGCCGAGCTATCAAGCGGGTAATTGTGTAGGTTCCGAGCAAATTTAAGGCGATTTCTTCCTCGATTAATGGGAGTGGGGAACGCAAGAAAGATGCTTGGTGGGCGACACCCGCACAGTTGACTAGCAGGTGAATCGGGCCGCAATCTCGCCAAGCTTGGGCGATCGCAATATTCACCGCTACTGACTGAGTTAAATCCAAAGCTAACGGCACTATTTCGGTGCCAAAAACATCGATTTCCTCTGCCAGTTCAATTAATTGCTTGCGGTTGCGCGCCACAATCAACAAACGTTTGACTCCTTGTCTCGCTAATTCCAGGGCGATCGATCGCCCAATTCCGCGCGAAGCTCCTGTAACAAGAGCTGTTTTTCCTTGAAGTTGCATAGATTAAACCTTTTGGTTGATGCTCACTGCGGCACGGAGTTATGAGTTGTGAGTTGTGAATTATCAGTTATGAGTTGAATGTTTTGGCGGTAACAACTCATAATCCATAATTTTGGGAAAGGCTATCTTGTTTCGATAGACCTCATTTACTTGTGGGGTTAACTCAAAACCAAAAACTGTTGAATCGCTAACGTGCGCGTGAGTTGAACTAAACTTTTAGTTTGCCAGGAATCAGTCAAATATCTGGTCACTTAACCTCATGCAAGCAGACAAACGTGAGATGAGAAAACCTAGTCGGGAATCATGCCAAAGCTGGCTTTAGTACCGCTCTTTATTCAGTTAGCGTCGGCGGACTTTGCGTGTGTAGCCGCGAATAAATTCGCCGGGGATTGGTTTTATTCAGTCCGCGTCGGCGGACTTTGCCTGTGTAGCCGCGAATAAATTCGCCGGGAATATTCGCCTGGATTGGTTATTCGTTTGGGCTTAATTACCCCTCTTTTTTTAGTCCGCAGAGGCAGACGATATCCTGTGCTGTCGCGACTTACAATCGCCGGGGATTCGCGCGAATTGGCACAGGAAAATTGAGCAATGCAGATGATCAATTCCACACCTCCTAGATATGAGAATTTCCTATCTACACACACCTTAACAACTAGAAGTTAAAGCGGCAACAATTTTTAATAAATCTTCCGCAACACTTCTTTACACAATTCTCATACGGCGGATTTCCAAGTGCCGTGAAAGCCCAAAGGTATGACTCCGGGCAATTCTAGCTGGCAAACAGGTTCGCGGGAAAGTCCGTCGCTGTCATATATCCAGACTTCGCTACTGTCAGAATTGCCGTCATAAATAACTGTTACTATCCAACCTTTCTCAGACGAAATATCTGGAACGTAGATGGGCTCTGTGGGATAGCGATTTTCGCCCAAGTCGGCAATTGTGAGATTGCGGGTTTGCGTGTCCAAACGGGCGATCGCACCGTAACGTTCCGGTACAATATCAACGTCAGGCCGATACATTGCCAGATAAATATATCGCGAGTCTTGCCCTATTTCTGAAGCAGGTACCGTCGGAAATTCGCAAGGTTGATCCAACAATTCTTCGGCTGCTGTCACTTTCCCAGTTTGAGGATTGAGATGCACCCGCCACAGAGTCCCCTCCGCATCAGTGCGAGTTTCACCCGCCGCTACTTCTTTCAGGCGCTGATTAGTTTGAAAGTCAGCGAAGCGCACTAAATCAACGGCCACCGAACCATCTTCCTTGACAAAACCGTTAGCAAAATGCCACTGGAACCAAGGTTCCGTTTCACCGCGACTAACTAAAGAGAGAGTTTCCGAGTCAACTATTAATATCTGCGTTCCTAACTCTGGTTTCCATTCCAAAGAGTCGCCGAAACTGCTAATTCCAGCTAACGTTGGGAAAACTTTAAGTCGTATCGGCGGTACAAAAAATATTAGATACTTTCCTGCTAAAACAAAATCGTGTAACAAAGGAATTCCTTCTAAAGCAACTGTTGCTTTTTGGACAATTTTGCCTGTAGCATCGCTTTTATAGAGATTCAACTTTGTACTGGCACCATGTGTAATTCCAAAGTTAAAAATGTTGCCAGTAATCGGGTCGCGCTTGCAGTGAGCGGAATAAGAAGATCCACTCTCTAAACTTCCTAAATCGTCCGTTCCGCGAGTTTCCAAGGTTTGCAAATCGAGGCTGTGAGGCAAGCCTGCTTCCCACAAAGCTAAAAGGCGATCGGGCAAAGCTAAAACAGAAGTATTGGCAACATTTTTAACAGGTTTTCTCCAGCGCAGCCACACAGGTCCCGGTGCTGTCATACCGTAATTAGGGTAGAGAAATTTATCAGCTTTTTCCTCAGCTTGATATCCCGCTGTCTGCACGTAGCGATAAACAGCCGCAGCACCCGCATCGGTAAAATGTACTGCCAAAATTGCACCATCGCCATCAAACCAGTGTCCCGCATTCATGCCGCCGCGTTCCAAACGTGCGGGCCCGTTGCGGTAGAGAGTGCCGCGCAATCCTGCGGGAATTTTACCGCTTTTAACCAATAGCTGAGTCAGCGGAAACTCTGCAGCCGGACGGGCAAAAGCTTGAGCCCAAGATTTTTTAGCTGAGATTTGAGTGTCGGTTTTCATTTGAAACTCGCAAGTTTTAACTGATATGACAGAATTTTTGCTATACAATTATAGCAAAAATTAACTAACAGCTATGACTCTCCGCCGCCGTGCTCTGCTGAGAACTTTTGGGCTGACTGCTATTGGTACTCAGCTTTTGCCGATCGCCCAAACCAACCTCTCTCCCAAAACTGCGATCGAGCCGCGCCGCCTGCAAGTCGGCGATACTGTAGCTTTAATCAATCCTGCCGCTTTCAACTACCAAAAAGAAGTGCAGCCATTTTTCAAAGTTCTGGATAACCTGGGTTTAAAAGTTAAATTGGGAGAGCATTTTTACGACCGCTACGGCTATTTAGCAGGCAAGGATGCCGATCGCGCCGCCGATGTCAACGCAGCCTTTGCCGATGACTCAGTGCGAGCTATTTTTACCGGGATGGGCGGCTGGGGCTGCGGTAGAATATTGCCGCTCCTAGATTACAATATTATTCGCAACAATCCCAAAATTATTATGGGATTCAGCGATATTACTGCGCTGTTATTGGCGATTTATGCTAAAACTAATATAGTTACTTTTCACGGCCCTTTAGGTGCCTCGAGTTGGAGTCCCTTTACAGTAGATTGCGTCAAAAAAGTTTTGTTTGAGGGAGGCTCTGTTACGCTGCAAAACTCCAAAAGCCTTCAAGTTGAAACAATCTGGCGCGGCACAGCTAGGGGAAAACTAATCGGCGGCAATTTATCAGTAATCGCAGCAATGGTGGGTTCTGCATATTTACCGACATGGGAAAACAGTATTTTGTTTGTCGAGGAAGTTGGCGAAGAGGTTTATCGCATCGATAGAATGTTGACGCAGCTCAAATTAGCGGGCATTCTCGATAAAATTTCAGGTTTTATTTTCGGACAGTGTACCAAGTGCGAAGCTGAAAAACCCCAAGAGTCCCTAAGCTTACCTCAAGTATTGTCAGACCAGATTCGCCCCTTGAAGATTCCTGCGTGGTATGGTTCAATGGTGGGGCACATTCGGGAGCAGTTCACTTTGCCGATCGGCAAACAAGTCGAAATCGACTCAAATTCTGGTACAATCAGATTGTTATAATCCGCTGTCAGCTAAATTTTAAACTATTCTCGATATTCGCGAAGCTCTTCCTCTGCTTCTGCATTACCGCGCAGAGCCTGGTAATGAAAAAATTAAACATACTATTAGGACGATCGTGAAAAACCGACAATTCCTCAAACATCTAGCAGCAATTATCTTAGGAATAATTTGCCTGTTGCCGCTCAATGCCTGTGCAGAAGCAAGTAAAACCGCCAGCAGCGACACCATTTATCAGCAGCGAACCGTCCACAATCCCGACGGCACAGGCAAATTTTACATGGGTCGAGAAATTGCCCAAGTCATGGGATATCAAGGCGCTAGTTGGCTGGAAAGACCGTCTCGCGGCATGGAAGACAAATCAGCTCGATTAGTGAACAATCTAGATTTAAAACCAACCGATATTGTAGCCGACATAGGAGCTGGAACGGGATATTTTAGCTTTCGCATCGCTCCCTTAGTTCCACAAGGAAAGGTTTTAGCAGTTGACGTGCAGCCGGAAATGATTAATTTTATTAAATTGAATAAACAAGAAAAAAATATTGCTAACGTTGAGCCAGTTTTGGGAAGTATTGACAATCCGAATTTGCCCGAAAACAGTGTAGATTTAGTTGTGATGGTGGATGCTTATCACGAATTTGCATATCCCAGAGAAATGATGCAAGGAATTGTGAAAGCACTCAAACCGGGAGGCCGCACGGTATCGATAGAGTATCGGGGCGAAAACCCGATGATTCCCATTAAAGGTTTGCACAAAATGACGCAGAAGCAGGTGAAAAAAGAAATGGCAGCCGTCGGTTTAGTATGGAAAGAGACAAAAGATATGTTACCCCAGCAGCATTTGATGGTGTTTGAGAAACAATCTCAAATTTAGCAGCCAAACAGAGCGATTGCTTACCATTTTTCATCATTTTTGTCAAGGTACAAAAGACGTATTTGTGTGTACGGGCGATCGGTCAGTCAAACATACTAAGCCTTAAGTAACCCTTAAGATAGACTTTTTACTAAAAATACCATTTACAATTAAAAATTGATAACCCAGAGGCGCTTCCTTCATTTTTCAAGCGAAGAAGTGTCGCTATTAAGAAGTACCAGCGTGAACATTCCAAGTTCCATCCTCACCATGCTCGCCGGCATCGGAGTGACTCTGATCAGTCTCTGGTACGGGCAGAATCACGGTTTACTGCCGATCGCCGCCTCTGATGAAGCATCCGACATAGACGCGCTCTTCAATACAATGATGACCATTTCCACTGGATTATTTATCATGGTCCAGGGAATTCTCATCGTTGCTGCAATTAAATATCGCCGCCGTCAAGGAGACAACACAGACGGACCGCCTTGGCATGACAACTTTCCCTTAGAAATTCTTTGGACAGCCGTGCCGGCGGTGATTATTTTAGGAATCGGAGTCTACAGTTTTGAGATTTACAACTCAATGGGAGGCCTCGATCCGATGGGCAATCACGACCACGGCACCATGCAAGCGCACTCTAAAATGCGGGGAAGTGCGATCGCAGCCACACTCTCAGATACACCCCAAAACGCCCCTCAAATTCCGTCTCAAAAACTCTATGCTTTAGGCGTAGGCGCTTCCCCAGAAAATGAAGACAAACCAGCAGACTTAGTTGTAAATGTCATGGGTTTGCAGTACGCCTGGATTTTTAGCTATCCAGAAAGCGGCGTTAGTTCCGGCGAACTGCATATGCCAGTCAACCGCGACGTACAGCTAAATATCTCAGCTCAAGACGTGCTGCACGCATTTTGGCTGCCGGAATTTCGCCTCAAACAAGATGCAATTCCCGGGCGGCCGAGCGAACTGAGATTTACACCAACTAAAACCGGCGAATACCGAGTTGTTTGTGCTGAATTGTGCGGCGCTTATCACGGAGCGATGAAAGCTTTAGCAGTCGTTCACGCGCCCGAAGAATTCGACAGTTGGCTGCAAAGCCAGCAAGTTGCTAGCAGTCAAAACTTAGAGCAAGCAGTTGCACTCAATCCTGGGGAATTGTCAGACGGTGAATTTTTGGCTCCCTACGTCAGGGAAATAAAAATTAATTCCGAAACCCTAGAACAACTTCACCCAACTCATCACTAAAAATAGTCATTAGTTCCTGGCAGTGGGTCTTTGATTCTGAGCTAATAACTAATGACTAATAACTAATGACTAATAACTATGACACAAGCACAGTTCCAAGAAAGTGCCAACACTGAGGCTCGCGGAACAGCTCCCGCCGATAGACATTGGCGCGACTACTTCACTTTTAATACCGACCACAAAGTCATCGGTATTCAATACCTAGTCACAACATTTATTTTCTATCTAATCGGCGGCGTGATGGCAACTTTGGTGCGAACAGAACTCGCCACCCCCGACTCCGATTTTGTCCCCCCCGAACTCTACAACAGTTTATTTACTGTTCACGCGACGGTGATGATCTTCCTGTGGATCGTACCCGCCGGAGCCGGATTTGCTAACTTTTTGATCCCCTTAATGATTGGGGCACAAGACATGGCATTTCCCAGGCTGAATGCGATCGCCTTTTGGCTCATTCCCGTAGGCGGCGTGTTGCTGTTGAGCAGTTTTTTGGTAGGAGCTCCGCAGGCGGGTTGGACTTCCTATCCCCCTTTGAGCTTAGTTACTGCTCAAGCCGGGGAAGAAATTTGGATTCTCAGCGTTTTGATTCTCGGAACTTCTTCGATTTTGGGGGCGGTGAATTTTGCCGTTACCATCTTTACCATGCGCGTTCCGAGCATGGGTCTCAATGATATGCCTTTGTTTTGCTGGGCGATGATTGCGACTTCAGCGCTGACTTTGATTGCTACTCCAGTCTTAGCCGCAGCTTTGATTTTGCTGTCGTTTGACTTGTTAGCGGGGACGGCATTTTTTAACCCGACCGGCAACGGCGATCCCATCGTTTACCAGCATTTATTCTGGTTTTATTCGCACCCGGCAGTTTACATTATGATTATGCCCTTTTTCGGGGTAATTTCAGAAGTTTTGCCGGTGCATTCCCGCAAGCCAATTTTTGGTTATTTGGCGATCGCATATTCCAGTCTCGCGATCAGCTTTTTGGGCTTGATCGTGTGGGCGCACCATATGTTTACCAGCGGCACTCCCGGCTGGCTGCGGATGTTTTTTATGATCACGACTATGATCATCGCCGTACCAACTGGGATTAAAATATTTAGCTGGTTGGCAACTATTTGGGGAGGCAAACTCCGGCTTGTCAGCGCGATGCTATTTGGGATGGGTTTTATCTCAACATTTGTGCTCGGCGGCATCACCGGGATCATGGTAGCTTCCGTACCTTTCGACATTCACGTTCACGACACTTATTTTGTCGTCGCTCACCTACACTACGTGCTGTTTGGCGGCTCAGTGTTTGGAATTTACGCTGCTTTTTACCACTGGTTCCCCAAAATGACGGGGCGGATGATTAATGAATTTTGGGGTAGAGTTCACTTTGTTTTAACTTATGTTGGCTTTACTGTAACTTTCCTGCCGATGCACGCTTTGGGTATGCAAGGAATGCCCCGGCGGGTGGCAATGTACGACCCGAAATTTACCACAATTAATGTCATTTGTACTGTCGGTGCTTATATGCTGGCAGTGTCTACAATCCCCTTTATCATTAATGTGATTTGGAGCTGGAGGTACGGCCCGAAAGCAGGTGATAATCCTTGGCAAGCTTTGAGTTTGGAATGGATGACGACTTCGCCGCCCCCGATAGAAAATTTTGAAGGAGTGCCGGTATTGGCAACAGGGCCTTACGATTACGGCATGGAGAAAATTCAGAATACAGGGGAACGTCTCAGGCTCAAACTGAGAGAAAATGCCACCCGCAACGCCCAGAAAACAGGTATTCCTATTGCGGAGGCTCAAGCTTCAACTTTCTTTGGCGGTACTGCAACTTTGGTCGCTCCTGAATCAGAGATAGATGATGATTCTCCTGCTGATGAAAGTCAAGATGGCGAATAGTTATTAGTCATCAGTCATCTGTCAAAAGTCATTAGTCATGAGTTATTAGTTATTGCTCGTCGCAATATGAGAACTTGGCATTAATGACTTTTGACAGCAACAGCACACCAGCAATGTAGGGATAAATTTTTTCCCCTCTTCTCTCTTCCCTCTTCCCTCTTCCTTCTTCCTTCTTCCCTCTTCCCTCTTCCTTCTTCCCTCTTCCTTCTTCCTTCAAAATCCCATTACCAACTAGCAATTTATTATGCAAATTCCAGCGATCGATCCGGCAAAAACAGCCCTGAATTACCACCACGAGGCTGATGTAGAAGCACACGGTGTGGAGCATCCCGACCACCGAATGTTAGGTGTAATTGTGTTCCTGTGCGCTGAAGGCATGATATTTTTCGGTATGTTTGCCGCGTATTTGATTTATCGGGCGATGGCCCCCGTGTGGCCCCCTGAAGGTACGCCAGCGCGAGAGTTATTGCTGCCGGGAATCAATACGGTAATTCTGATTGCTAGCAGTTTTGTGATTCACAATGCGGATACTGCAATCAAAAAGAATGATGCCGCCGGAATGCGGAATTGGCTGCTCGTAACTATTGCTATGGGCGCAGTTTTCTTGTTCGGTCAGGTTTACGAATACACTCATTTAGAGTTTGGCTTGACGACGAATTTGTATGCCAGTTGCTTTTACGTTTTGACTGCTTTTCACGGCTTGCACGTTACGTTGGGAGTGCTGCTGATGGTGGCGGTGGTGTGGCGATCGCGCGCGCAAGGTCACTATTCTAGCGAGCACCACTTCGGAATCGAAGCGACTGAGATTTACTGGCACTTTGTGGATGTGATTTGGATTGTCTTGTTTTTGTTGCTGTATATTTTGTGATCCCAGAGGCTTTTGGGCCTCTGCCGCAAGAGATTTGTATGACCCCCAATTGGGGGTTTTTTATTGTTTGGAGAGTGCGATCGAGCTTCATTCACATGAATCAAAGCCGATCGCGCTAAACTAAAAGTAGCAATTCTCCTATCCAGCAGCATTGAGAAAATTATGCAGTGCGAATTGTGCGATCGACAAATGGAAGCATTAACCGCCCATCACCTCATCCCCAAACAAAACACCAAGCGGAAAAACGAAGATCCCAGCCCGACGATCGACATTTGCTCCGCTTGTCACCGCCAGATTCACTCTCTATTTGACAACAAACACCTCGCCCAAGAGCTCAACACCCTGGAAAAGCTCAAAAATGACCCTGAACTCCATAAATTTGTCTCTTGGATTAAGAAACAAAAAACCGACAAACGCATTCAAGTACGCGGCAAAAAAGCTTGATCGCAATGCCCGAGCTCAGATATATAGTCCTGGACGCAGTTACTGTCTGAAACCCGGTTATTCATAAATTTTTCGTTTTCCAAACCAAAATTTTGCATAGCAACCCGGTTTGTTTGCGTAAATCCTAGTATAGTGATTTACTTATTGGTAACAAGCTGCCAACTATTATCATGAACCTCACCTCCCTCGAACTCGCAAAAGACCGAGCGCGCATCTTCAAAAACTACCTCCAAATGGAAATAGATGCCAAATCTAATATAAACAAACTAGCCTTTTTAGACAGGGGCATTGAAAAATCCCCTTACCAACAAGCAATAAAAAACTATCCCGATTATCTCAAACAGAAACCCGACGGCTTAAAAGTAATTAGCTATATTCCCGGACCCAATAATCCCCTCAAACTTACCCCGTTTCCCAGCCTGGGAGAACTACCTCAAATTAACTCTCAAGCTTTAAGTTTTCTCCACGAAGAAATCAAACAAGCCTGCGTTTGCATTGGTACTTTTGTAGACGGCAAAATTCAGGCGCAGTGGCTGGGAAAAAATGCACTTACCAATGCTGAGCAGTGGAGTGCCACTAAAATTATCCCGCTCCTTAATATCGTCACTCAAGTAAATAGCAAATATCCCGACTGCGACATTGACAACTGCGTTGTTAGAGATGGCAACGGGCAAAAACACGATTTTTACTTTTACGATGTAGCAAAAGACATGATTAGCTATGCCTCAAATATAGCAAGTTCAAACTCCTTAGCCGCGATGTTCAAACGCTTCGATACTCGCATAGGACTAGAGCAATGGCTGAAGAGCGCTACTGGCAATCACGATCTAATTTTTCGCGGCGATTACGGCGAAATCCCTTATCTCAACAACCCAAAAATATTCGATATTAGCAAAAAACAAGTGCTGCTAAATGCCGCAGTAAACAGCACCAAACAAAGTAATTCCGTATCTGCTTATGACTTGACCAGGCTAATTTCTATGTTAGGATGGCACTTCCATATCGAACAGCGATCGCGCATGAAAGCATCTCAGTGGAACAGCTTAGAAAGCATTGTCAGAGCAATGGGACATGACAGCGCTCGATATGTGGACGTAGCAATTAAAACTTTGGGGATGGATAGCCTCATCACTTCTCCAGTAATTATCTCAAAATTGGGTTACGGATTGAGCGCGATCAGAGGAACCCTAGAAACAGTTTATGTGGCTTTAGTGCGGTTTGTTGACGAGCGGCCGAAGGCGGCGGGAAAGCCGGCAAAACTCAGAACTTTAGCCATGACTTTGCGGGCCGAAAAAGCTGTAGGCGGTTCCAGCAGTGTCGATCGCTTGGCGATCGAACTCGACGCCAGATTTTGCGCCGAAGTCACCGAAATTCTCCGCCGGTTGTTTGCGGAAGAATTTTAAACGCGGGCGATCGACTAATGAGAAAGCTGGTGAAACTTGCGGTAAAGCATCCTCTCCACTGGCTTTCCTCCCCGCAAATGTTGCTCAGTTATTGCCGCAACTTCCTCCTGGCAAACACCGCTGTACCAAACCTCTTCTGGCAGCACCAACACCATCGGCCCGTTGCCGCATTGTCCCAAACAACTGCTAGCAACAACTTCGACTTCTGATGGTGACAATTTCTGAAAAGCTGCCAGTACCTTTGCTGCACTTTGCTTGCGACAAGTGCGGTTTTGGCAAACAAGAACTCGCCTAGAAGATTCGATGATTTTCATGTTTTTTACTTGACAGTCGGCCACCTATATGCTATTTTTTATCATGGGAATATGTGCGCGCATATATACTCTAAATATATACTCTAATTTGATATATGCCCAGATTTTAAGGTGCGCCGGAACGCACCCTACGATTAATCTGGTGACAAGCCTTTGGAAGCCAACCATTGTCGATCGAACAAACGCGACTGATACCGAGCCCCGCCGTCGCAGAGTACCGTAACAATCGTATGTCCAGGCCCCATTTGCTTCGCTAAAGCCACTGCCGCCCCCACATTAATCCCCACAGAACCGCCCATAAACAGCCCTTCTTTTCTCAGCAGTTGGTAAATCACCCGCACAGCTTCAGTATCGTTAATTTGAATGGCGTCGTCTACCGGGGCATTCTCCATATTTGCAGTGACGCGAGTGGTGCCAATTCCCTCAGTAATCGAACTACCTTCAGTCTTAATTTCCCCAGTTTTGAAATAACTGTAAAGCCCGCTGCCCATCGGGTCTGCCAAGACAATTCTAACAGCAGGATTTTTTTCTTTCAAAAACATTCCTACGCCAGCAAAAGTGCCACCGGTACCGGTAGCTGTTACCCAAGCATCAATTTTCCCGTTTGTTTGTTCCCAAATTTCCGGGCCAGTTGTCTCGTAATGAGCTCGGCGATTGGCTAAATTGTCAAACTGATTTGCCCAGACTGCATTCTCCATTTCCGCAGCCAATCTTCCCGACAATTTGACATAATTATTTGGGTCTTTGTAAGGAACAGCGGGAACAGTCCGAACTTCAGCGCCCAAGGTTTTCAAAGCATCGATTTTTTCTTGAGATTGGTTATCGGGAATCACGATCAAACATTTGTAACCTTTAGCGTTGCAAATGTGTGCCAAACCGATGCCAGTATTGCCGGCAGTGCCTTCAACAACGGTGCCGCCCGGTTTTAGCAAGCCTTTTTCTTCTGCATCTTTGATGATGTATAAAGCAGCCCTATCTTTAACGGAACCGCCGGGATTGAGAAACTCTGCTTTGCCGAGAATTTCGCAGCCTGTTTCATCGCTGAAGCTGTTTAAGCGAATTAGTGGCGTGTTGCCGATTGTGCCTACAAAGCCGTTTTTAATATCCATATTTTTTGCGTGTTTGCATCCTATTATTAATTTTTACAATAAGTTGATATTTATTGCTACCACTTTTACCAAATCTTGCTCATATTGAGTACAAATCCCGGCAAAACGGGGTCGCCGCTAACTGTAGCCGGATTCTCCATACATTCCTCTGCCAAACCAGGACGGTAAATATAAACGCGGCGATTTTTGCGGTCAATCAACCAGCCTAACTGCACTCCTGGTTCTCTCATATATTCTTGCATTTTTTCTTGCAATGGCTTGAGATTGTCAGAAGCCGACCTGAGCTCTACTACAAAATCCGGGCAAATCGGGGCAAACTTTTGCTTTTGTTCTGGTGACAAAGCATTCCATCTTTCCAATTTTATCCAAGCAGCATCCGGCGACTTTTCTGCACCTGTTGACAGAGTAAATCCTGTACTCGAAGTAAACGCTAAACCAGTACCATTTTGTTCTGCCCAAACCCACAGCGGCCCAAATATATTACCTTCTCGGTTTCCCGTCTCCGAACCAGTAGGAGGCATAATTAGCAATTCTCCCGATTTGTTGCGTTCAATGCGTAACTCACTATTGATTTGACAGAACTCGAAAAACTGGTCATCTGTCATTTGCAATTCTGGTGGTATTCGCAACACAATTGTTGATGTCAACATAATTGATTTCCTCGATCGTTGCTCCTATACTCAGCTTACCAAATCTTGCTCATATTCAAAACAAATCCCGGTAAAACGGGGTCGCCGCTAACTGTCGCGGGATTCTCCAAACATTCCTCTGGCAAACCAGGACGATAAATGTAAACTCTGCGATTTTTGCTGTCTATAAGCCAACCTAACTGCACTCCTGGTTCTCTCATATATTCTTGCATCTTTTCTTGCAATGGCTTGAGATTGTCAGAAACCGACCTGAGTTCTACTACAAAATCCGGGCAAATTGGGGCAAATTTATCTTGCTGTTCTTGAGATAAAGCATTCCACCGTTCCAGTTTAATCCACGAGGCATCTGGAGACTTGTCACCCATTGCAAGCTTAAATCCCGTACTGGAGTCAAAACAGATACCGCTTCCATCTTGCCCGGCCCAAATATACAACTCTCCAAAGACGCTACCGCTGCGATTTCCTGTTGTTCCACCAGTAGGAGGCATAATTAGCAATTCACCCGATTTGTTGCGTTCAATTCGCAACTCACTATTGATTTGACAGAACTCGAAAAACTCGTCGTCTGTCATTTGCAATTTGGGCGGTATTCGCAACACAATTGTTGATGACACCATTTTGCCTTTCCTCAAATGTAAAGTGTTTACACAAGATTGCACAATTGCTTTGTTTGTAGTGAGGACTTGAGTCCTCAAAAATCAGCATTAAGGACTCAAGTCCTCACTACAAGCTGGTTTGAGGCGCAAATTATAGAGGTAAGGTGTGCAGTACACACCTTACATAATTAGGTTCTGCGTCCAGGAAAGTTAAACCTATTTATTCGGCTGAGGAGTCATCCGCAAATAAGGCTTAACCGGTGTGTAACCTTTAGGAAATTTCTCTGCCAACTCTGCGGGGTCGGTAATCGAAGGTACGATGACGCAATCGTCGCCATCTTTCCAATCAACCGGAGTCGCAACGCTGTATTTGTCTGTAAGTTGCAAGGAATCAATTACTCGCAAAATTTCATTAAAATTCCGACCAGTGCTAGCCGGATAAGTAATGCTCAAACGCAATTTCTTTTCCGGGTCAATTACAAAAACTGTGCGGATTGTTAAGTTGTTCAGCGAGTTGGGATGGATCATGTCGTAAATATCGGAGACTTTACGATCGCCATCTGCTAAAATTGGATAATTGAGGGTGACATTTTGAGTTTCCTCAATATCTTTAATCCAGCCCATGTGAGAATCCACATCATCGACGCTGAGGGCAATGGTTTTGACGCCCCGCTTCTCAAATTCAGACTTTAGACGGGCCACTGCACCGAGTTCTGTGGTGCACACTGGAGTATAGTCTTTCGGGTGAGAAAACAACACGACCCAGCTATCCCCAGCCCAGTCGTAGAAATTGATTTCCCCTTCAGACGAAGCTTGGGTAAAGTTGGGAACTGTATCGCCTAATCGCAGAGTCATAGCTGATTTCCTCTAATTTTATTTAAGGACTGTTCCTTATCATGCCATAATTCCCGGTTTCTCGATCGAGCTGTAAAGGATTCTAAACTTTTTGGTCGATCGATCGGCAATTCCACTACTGTAATGTATGTGTGGCTTCTAACGCTGAATTTTCTTGCTATGCTTTACTTTTTGCTTAAGGCAATACAGCCTATTTTAGTCCCGCTGTGTTTTGTGTCCGCCTGGGGCTTAGTTTTTTTGCTGTGTTTGAGTGTCGGGCGTGCTGTCACCGACTCCATGCGCCGAGCTCAGAGGATGCACCAAATCCCTTGTGCTAACTGCGTATTTTTCACCGGCGACTACCACCTCAAGTGTCCCGTTCAGCCTACTATAGCTTTATCTGAAGATGCGATCGACTGTCCTGATTATCGATCGCATTCGGGAATTTACGGTTAAAAAATCCGGTCGCCGCTTTACATATTTCTTAACATCTCTTGCTCTTTCAATTAAACTTAAGTTGTGGTCAAGAGATTTTCAGGAGTGTGGAAAGAATGCTAATTCAAAAGCTAAATGCCTGCGACGAGTTTATTGCTGGCGACGGTACTCAACTGCGAGAATTGCTGCATCCAGACAAACAAGCTGTGGATTTGCGTTACAGTTTAGCGCACGCCGCTTTGCCACCGGGACAAACTTCTGTACTGCACTCCCTGACAACTTCTGAAGTTTACTACATCCTCAGCGGCGTTGGAGAAATGCACATCGACGACGAAAATCAATTCGTGGAAGCCGGAGATGCAGTTTACATTCCTCCAAACGCCAAGCAGTTTATTTATAACTGCGGCACAGAGCCACTAATATTTATTTGTATCGTCGATCCCGCGTGGCGAAAGGAAGACGAGACAATTTTCCAGTAATTTTCTAGTTTTTCTCCTTGTATGCTTGTTACCCGGCTCTGCCCGGTAACGCATATCTAGAGACTCTGCCTCTACTAAAAAAAACATCACAAACCGAAAATATCTTTTAACAACAACTTTAACAACAACAGCACCCAGCCATATGTACCGAGTGATTTCCTCTTTTTTCAACTTCGATGTGGAGTTGCAATAATCCTCAGATTCAGTTGCATTGCTCCCCTCTAATTAGTTGAGGAATTATCAGCTTTGTTGGTGGGTGCTGCTATTGGTTTTTAATGAGACAGATGTGAGATTAAACAGCGTTTTTACTCCTTAGATTCTATTGTGAACTTCGCTGTGATATCTGGATTTGGTATCTGTCGGAGAAGCTTTTTGTTGGCTTCATATTATTAATTTATCACCTTCTTCTAGAATCGCAAGTACCTGCAACTAAACTTTACATTTTTAGAAGCAACTGCGGATAATTATGAAGTTAAATTAAGCATTGAGCTTTCTAGCTGCTCATCTAAAATAGTATAGTTCGGCTGTGCTTGCTGCTGCGAGAAACGGCATAATATCTATATGAAAACAACCAAACTCATCAAACTGTGCGCCTTATCGCTGAGTATCTTTCTGCTGTGCAGCAGTGCAGTGACAGCGCAAACGACGGCGAACCCTCAACCTCCACAGACTTACACTAACCAAGAGATTCTGCAACAGTTGGTGAAGGCAAAAGTCGTGTATCTGGGAGAAACCCACGATAGCGCGGAAGACCATCAAGCTCAACTAAAGATTATCCGAGAAATGCAGCGGCAAAATCGGAAAATTGCGATCGCCCTAGAAATGTTTCAGCGCCCCTTTCAAAGCGCGATCGACAACTACTTAGCAGGTAAACTGACTGAACAGCAATTAGTCGAGCAAACAGAGTACGATCGCAGGTGGCGCTTTCCCTGGGAATCTTACGCCCCCATTTTGCGGTTTGCCAAAGAAAATCAACTACCTGTCCTCGCCTTAAATACACCGTCCGAAGTAACGAGAAAAGTTGCCAGTCAAGGTTTAGAAAGCCTCACAGCCGAGGAAAAAAAGCACATTCCGCCAATATCCGAAATTCGCACCGACAACGCCGAATACCGGCAAATGCTGCTAGAAGTTTACCAGCAACACCAAAAGGCAGCACAGGGAAATAGTACGGCTTTTGAAAGATTCTTGCAAGCCCAAGTTTTGTGGGACGAAACTATGGCGGAAAAAATAGCTGAATTTGTCAAAGCAAACCCCGACTATCAAGTTGTGGTGTTGGCGGGTAAAGGACACATTATTTACGGTTACGGCATTCCCAGTCGCGTCGAGAGGCGTTTGGGAGTCGGGAATGTAAAAATGCGATCGGTTTTATTCAATTCCAGTGACAATCCTGTTTTGTCGGCAGATAGACCCATTGCTGACTTTGTTTGGAATCACTCGAAATAGTACAATTACACGCGGAAACAATAATCAGGAAAAAATCAATGACAAACAGACCAAAAATACTTGCATTTGCCGGAAGTACCCGCGAAGCGTCCTATAACAAACTGCTGGTAAAAGTTGCGGCGGCTGGGGCTACGGCGGCGGGTGCAGAAGTTACATATTTAGATTTGCGCGATTTACCCATGCCGCTATTTGACGAAGATTTAGAAGCCAAAGAGGGAATGCCAGAAAATGCTCGGCAATTGAAGGAATTGATGGTAGCGCATGACGGGTTTTTGATAGCTTCCCCTGAGTATAACAGTTCAATTACGCCTGTGTTGAAAAATGCGATCGATTGGGTATCGCGGCCAGCACCCGGTGAACCGGGATTGGTGGCATTTACGGGCAAAGTAGCGGTAATTATGAGTGCTTCCCCAGGCGGAATCGGCGGTTTGCGGGGATTGGTTCATTTGCGATCGATCCTAGGGAATATTAACGTATTGGTGCTCCCCGATCAGAAAGCAGTTCCCCAAGCTTTTGAAGCATTTAATGCTGACGGTACGATGAAAGATCCCAAACAGCAGGACTCTGTGGAGAATCTCGGTGCTAAGTTGTCTAATGTGCTGTCGAAATTAATTGCATAAGGCAATAAATTCATTTTGCAGTAGGGACACAGCAATGTTGTGTCCCAATCCCAGCATCTGTTATTTTGCTGGCTGCATCAAGTACGATCGCCTCGCAAAAAAATTGCTACGATCGTAGTCGATCGCCTGTTATTCTCACCCCCAAATTAACATGACATTCACCGGAGATCCCGACTCAGCACCTGCTTTACCCACAGCAGCAGAAGCAGCGGTTGCCAAAACCAGCAGCCACGCTTTAGAATCGCACTTGCAAAATCATCCGTCTGGCGAATCCCTCAAATTGATAATAAACGAAAAAGAGGGAAAGACAATTGACATACCTGCCGTAGCGTTGCCATTACTGTTAGCAATTTTGCAACAGACAAGCAGCGGCAATACTGTCAAGCTAACTCCCATTACTAAAGAACTTCATATTTATCAAGCAGCAGACATCCTGGGAGTTTCCGATAAATATATGCGGGAGTTGCTGGATGCGGGAAAAATTCCTTACAAGACAGTTAGGAACAGTCGCCGGATACGTTACGAAGATTTAATGGAATATAAGAAACAAAGTTCCGAAGAAAGCAGTAAAATTAGGGATATGCTTGTATCTGAATCAGAAGCACTCGGTTTGTACCATTAATAAATGGCAATTTTAACTGTTGTTTACGATGCTAATGTTTTGTATTCTGCATCTCTTCGTGACTTATTTGTAGAGTTGGCAACTACCGACATAGTTGAGGCACGTTGGACTGAAGAAATTCACGACGAGTGGATGAGAAATGTACTTATAAACCGTCCCGATATAAGATTTGAACAGCTTGCCAGAACCAAAAGATTAATGAATGCAAGTGTTGAAAATTGCTTGGTGCAAGGCTATGAGACAATTATACAAGAGTTAGAACTTCCCGATCCGGGCGATCGTCATGTCCTCGCTGCTGCAATTCACTCTCGTTCTAAGTTTATTATTACTTTCAATCTCAAAGATTTTCCTGAACAAGCTCTTGCACCTTACGACATTTTAGCGCAGCATCCAGATGATTTTATTTTAGACTTGCTTGACCTCAACTGGCAAACAGTATGCAAAGCAGCGGAGAAACAAAGAATCAGGCTCAAGAATCCACCAAAAACGCCTGACGAGTATTTGGTAACGCTGGTAGAATTAGGACTGCCGCTGTCAGCAACTCGGATGCGAGAATTGTGCTATCGAGATTAGTTCGATCGCAAATCGCAGACTTTTCCGAGTTTCTTTCAAGGTTTATTCTTATATCTTCCCAGAGGCTAACTCTTCAACCTAGCCAATATACCACTCATCTACTTTTTCCAACACCGCAGTAAACGTATTTTCCATTGTGCCTCTACTTGAAAACGGGCATAATTTTATTTCCTAGAGATAATAGCTAGTGGAAAAGTTACCACAAATTGTAGCAGCACCGCATCACCCGATCGACGTAAAACAAAACCACCCGATCGCAGATTGCCAGAAATAGACGAGAGTAGGCATACTTGAACCATCGGTCATCGGTCGGTATATTTCTTCCAAACAGCACGGCAGGCGTGGGAGACTCCTCCGTTACGCCTGCCCTGCAGTTTTATTTAATAATTGTTCGATTTCCTACGAGATAGCTTCGATTCACCTAAATTACCCCATTTTTTTCTTCTTCCAAGCCTCCACAAACGGCAAAAATACCGACACCAACTCTTGCCGATTCATCACCAAAGTCGGATAAGAAATCCTACCGTAATTCTTCCCCACTTCCAGCGGAAAAATCCCCTGGGATTCCAGCGGCAACCAAACCGCACCAGCAGCCTTCACAATTACCCAACTCCCCGCAATATCCCAAATTTTCGGAGTCGCTTCCACCCCTCCCATAGCCACACCCGAAGCCACAGTCAAAAAATTGTAACTAGCCATGCCCAACATCCGAACTTTACTCGGAAGATGAGGCCCGATTCCCACACTCCGCGAACACAAATTAAAAAAATGATTGCCGCTCATTTTATCAGCACTCGGCCGAATGTGCTGCCCGTTTAAAAACGCACCTTGAGGCATATTGTCAAACACGCCGCCCGCCAAATCAGGTGCCCAAAAACCGTGAAAAGACTGATTAATTGGCGGCAAATGCACGTAGCCAAAAACCGGAGTTCCGCGATACAACAAACCCAAAGAAATACCCCAAATCGGAATTCCCCTAGCAAAATTAGTTGTAGCATCCAAAGGATCGACAACCCAACACCATTCAGTATCTGGGAAAACCTGTTCTCCTTCCTCACTTAAAATCCCGTGAGTGGGAAAAGCAGATGCGATCGCACTTCTAATCTCCGCATCCGCCCAATTATCGGATTTCGTAACCAAACTGCCGTCATCCTTCTCATCCGCTTGCACGGAACCGAAATCTTGCAACAACTTCTGTCCGACTCTCTCGACAGTAACCCGTGCAAAACTTAAAATAGAATCCCAAAAATTAGTCATTAGTTATTCGTTATTAGTTATTGGTTATTGAGTATTGGAACTAACAACTGCCACAGGCCAACTGACAACTGACACCGACCAACTGACAAAACATCAGTCTAATTCATTTTCAAGAATTGTGGCTATCGCACTTTTAGCATTATCCTGAAACTCCCCAACATCCACCCTACCCAACAGCCAAACAGCCAGAATCATACCCGCAGCCGGCACAGCAAAAACTAACCCGTAAGCTAACATCGGCACCCCAAACAAACTCCTGCCAAAATCCAAAATAGCACCGCCGCTAACCGTCGCCACACCCCGCGCCATCGCCTGCGACAAACCCCAAGCACCAATAAAAGTCCCAGCAGTTTCTGCAGCAGTCAAATCCAACATCAAACTCAGCGCACCAGTCGTCGTAATTCCCGAAGAAAAACCAAACAACATTAAAGCCGACTTAAACACAATTGGATTTCCTGTGAATCCAGATAAAATAATTAAGCCAAAACAAGCAGCCACCGACAAACAGCCCAATCTAATCGTATTTTGCTTGCCGATGCGCGGTACAATTAAAAAGCCAGTGGCGCTCAAACCAAAAAGCACACCAGTACCGTAAATAGCATTCAAGCGAGTAGTTTCCGAAATCGGCATCTTAAAAATTTCCCCGCCGTAAGGTTCCAAAACCGCATCCTGCATAAACAAGCAAATTGTCATAATCAGCAGGAAAGTAAAAAATAAACCGGTTTGACGGCTAGCAGTCAAAATCCGCAGCGCACTTCCCAGAGTAATTTTATCTTCTCGATTCACTGCGCTCGATCGCACTTTGTACCGCGAATACTTTTTCTCAACCCCAAAAGTTGCAATCCCCACCAACAGCAAAACAAGCGCCGGCACTTTCACAAACAAACCGTTAATCGAAGCCTGCAACACTTCGCGCGACACATCCCCATCAATTTGCTTCAGCAAACCGCTGCTAATAATCGCCCCGATAATAATACCAACCATCAGCATCGACCACACCACACCCACCAACTTCGATCGATCTTCCTCATCCGAAACATCCACCAACAAAGCAGCAAAAGGAGTCGAACTCGAACAAATAGCAATACCGTAAAGCGCAAAAATCAAACCCAACAAACCCACCCAACCGTAAGTAGCAGTCGTCCACCCCACAGCCTCCAAACTGCCGCCCAAGCCCCACATTACCTGTACCGCCAAAAAAGCAGAAATCACAAACAAAACGCTTCCTACCCACACATAACCCGTGCGGTGATGGCCAAACAAAGGCCTAGCATCAGACATTTGTCCGAACCACACCCTAGCCGGGGCGACAAACTGGTGCATGGCCAGGGTACCAGCCACCACAGTAGCCGGAATCGCCAACTCTTTAATCATCACGCGATTGAGCACCCCCAGCGTCAAAATCGACATCATGCCCAATCCCATCTGAAACAAACCCAACCGGAACATAGTCAGCAGGGTAACTCTCTTGATAGCAGGAGTCGCGGAATCTGTTAATCTTGAATCTGGCAAACGGTCGATCGACATAACTATTCAAATAAACACAGCATTTGCATTTATAGTAACTGAGATATCGCCACCAGCCGCGTTTCCTCCCCCGGCTAGAAGCTCGATCGCGATTATTCGTATAAATTCATATAAAAATAAAGAGAATCAATAACTGTGGATTTACCAACCGTGACAACCATTACCCTAGGACAAAACGGCCCAGCCGTCATTCCCCTGTGCGTCGGAACTTGGGCTTGGGGCGACAAACTATTTTGGAACTACGGCAGCAACTACGGCGCTGCCGAAGTCGAAGCAGCATTCAAAACATCCCTAGACAGCGGAGTCAACTTCTTCGACACAGCCGAAGTCTACGGTAACGGCTTGTCAGAAGAATTACTGGGGCAGTTTCTCAAAAAAACCACCCAACCCGTGCAAATAGCCACCAAATTCGGTCCCCTACCTTGGCGGATCACAGGAAAATCTGTTTCCGACGCTTTGAGTGCCAGCTTAAAACGCTTGCAAGTAGAACAAATAGCCCTCTACCAAGTGCACTGGCCGTTTGCTTTTTTACTCAGTCAAGAAACCCTGATGAACGCCTTAGCCGACGAAGTAAAACAAGGCAGAATTCAAGCAGTAGGAGTCAGCAACTATTCAGTAGAACAGATGCGCCAAGCGCACAAAATACTAGCAGCCAGAGGCGTTCCCCTAGCAACAAATCAAGTCCGGTACTCCTTGCTGTCGCGGCAAGTAGAAAAACAAGGAATTGTGAGTGCAGCGCGCGAATTGGGGGTCACAATTTTAGCTTACAGCCCCTTAGCCCAAGGATTGCTCACCGACAAATACACAGCCCAAGAACCACCTACAGGAGCCCGCAAAATGGACTCCCGCTTCAGCAAAAGCGGCCTCGAAAAAATTGAATTAGTCATGTCCACGCTGCGGAAAATGGGCAAAAAGCGCGATCGAACTCCCGCCCAAGTTGCCCTAAACTGGTTGATATGCCAAAACGGAGTCATCCCCATTCCCGGCGCCAAAACCGCCAAACAAGCCCAAGAAAATGCAGGCGCATTAGGCTGGAATTTGAGCCAAGATGAAGTCAACCAATTAGAATTAATGACACGTCCTTGGCGAGAATAAATTTGTTAATTCTTGACTGTTGACTGTTGACTGTTCGCTGTTCGCCGTAGGTTGGGTTTTACTTCACTCTACCCAACCTACAGTTCACTTTGTTCTCACCTCTTCCTTCTCCCCTCTCCTTTCTTCCCTCTTCCCTCTTCCTTCTTCCTTCTTCCTTCTTCCTTCAATTATGAAAATCTTAACTGACTGGGGCTTCACGCGCGAAGGCTGGCGCAATAACAGCCGCGGCGAATATTTAGTCCTGCTTCAAGGAGCATTGCTCGCAGGATTTGTAATCTTACCAGTTTATCAACTGCCAGGATTAAAAATTCAATCAACTCAATTACTTGCTCTTACCTGGATTGTAGCAAGTATTCTCGGCTTAACCGCATTAATTTTAATTATCAAAGCATTGATAGACTTAGGAAAAAACCTCACACCTTTACCGTATCCCATAGAAAACGGAGAATTAGTCCAAACAGGCATTTACGGAATAGTGCGGCATCCATTATATAGTGGCTTAATTTTAGCAGCCCTCGGCTGGACACTTTTTCAAATGAGCATATCGCACTTAATAGCCAGCGCAATATTAATAATATTTTTTGACATCAAAGCCAATCGAGAAGAAACCTGGTTAACCCAAAAATATCCAGACTATTCACAATACAGCCAGCAAGTCAAAAAACTAATTCCCGGAATCTATTAACAGAACCCCTCTCCATCTGCGTTAATCCGCGTTAATCTGCTTCAATCTGCGGTTAAAAAATGAAATTTCACAAAAAACTACAAATTATACTGCTAGTATTAACACTATTTTTATGCTTGTCACAGCAATTAACAGCGTGCAGCTTTCTCACCAAACCCTTTCAACTTCCCGCCTCAGCCAAACAAGAACCCTGGCCAATTCAAACAGGCCTCCGAGCAGCCATCCTCCGATCCAACATACCAACAGTCAACCGCATAGTTTTAGTACCCGACGAAGCCACATTCTTAGCAGCCATCCAAAAATGGAATCTCAAAGGAAACTGGCCTATTCTCATCGAAGACAAAAAATATGCGCCCATGTTTTTACAGCGATTTAAACCCGAAGAAATAGTCCGTTTGCCAAGCATCAAACAGCAACTGCCAAAAAATCAAAAACTTCAACAATTAATGCGGAACGCAGCAGCAGCAGCCTGGAATGCCACCGATACTCAAACCTTAAAAGCAAAATGGACGCAACTCGGCTGGGAGCCCCCAGGAGTAGTAATCACATCAGAAAATGACCCCGCACGCTCAGCAGCAGTTGCCTTAGCAGCCGCTCACGGTCAACCTTTAGTATTTCTAGAAGGCAACTTCGGAAAACCCAACGATACCCTTAATAACACACAGTGGAAAACTCTGCAAACAGCAGTTACAAAAGCTGTCGAATCAACCGGATATTTTTACTCTCAACTCGCAGACCCGATCGACACAATAACCATTGTACGCCAACTAGCAGTCAAATATCAATCTCCTGGAAAACCAGACGAACAACTAGCCGTTACCGATGGTTTGGGAAGGCACCCCAACGGCGAACGCTGGGCGGCGGTCGGCTGGATTTACGGCTCGGAAGTGCGATCGATCTATCAAGCCATGTGCGCGTTATTTCTCGATACCGAAACCGCCATGCTTTATGACAGTTACCCCAAGGAAGGAAATTGGGGAAAATATGAAATGGAGGAAGCAGCTAGCGGACTAAATACCATAGGTTTGAATGTCGAAATAGTGCAGAAACCAGAATCTAGCTTGCAAAAGTGGCGGAGTTTAGCCTCCAAACCGTGGACATTTGACTTAATATTAATGAATTCCAAAGGCTATCCAAAATCATTTCAAGTCGGTAACGGCGACGCTTCTGTCGAGGACATACCAAAACTCCAATTTCCCGCAGCAATCCACATGATCCACAGTTGGTCAGCAGCAGCCCCTGATGACACCAACACCGTTGCCGGACGGTGGCTACAAAATGGTGCTTACGCATATATTGGCAGCGTCAACGAACCTCTTTTATCTGCATTTATTCCGCCTAAATTAATGGTCGATCGCCTGAAGCGAGGGGCACCCTTTTTAATCGCAGCACGCCAGCTAGACTCCCCTCCCTGGAAAGTCGCCACCATCGGCGATCCGCTAATGTCGATCGCCAAACCCAGACCAAGAATCCCGCCCACTCAACAACCGATCTGATATTATGCGCGAGGGATTTGAGATTTGATATTTGTGGTTTTAAGGTAAAATCTCAAATCACCATTTCTTTAATCACAATGTTGTGTTTCACGGAGTTATACGATATTACAAGTTCACTGATGCGATCGCCCTAAGCGCCAACACTGTAAATATACTTAATTAGCATGATCGCGAGAGTCTATCTAAGTTTGAATGTAACTGAGAATACAATTGCGCCAAATGTGCTGACTCTCTTAATCGGTCATTCCACCCCAGCCGCCAGCCCCAAAAATTCCCCCCCTAAAATACGCCTTAATTAACTTGTCAATTCCCGTAAAATCACTCAAAATTAAAAAAAGAAATAAAATGTAATATTTATCTAACTTCTCACAGAAGAATTAACCGCTAAATGAGAGTCACCCCTCCTGTGGATCTGCCGCCACCCGGGCCAACCGCAGCAACTCCCCAAGCCTCCCGCCTAAGCCCGCTATTCAACCGCCTGCACCCCAGCCCAGAAACCCTCCTGCTCATCCTCTCCCTAGTCATAGGGGGAGTTACGGGCGCAGGCGTCGTCACCTTTCACTATCTCATCCACTTCATCCACAGCCTGATGCTGGAAGACTTCATGGGGGCGATCGCCTCGAAAGGCTCTTGGACGCTAGCCTGCATTCCCACCCTCGGCGGAGTGATCATCGGGCTGATGCGCTGGCGGTTTCGGGACTTTGGCCCGAATATGTCTTCCTTAATTGCAGCCACCCGCGGCCTGCAAGAACTCTCCCCCCTCAAACCCATCACCAAAATGGTGGCAGCCTCAGTTTCCCTCGGCACCGGCGCCTCCCTCGGCCCGGAAGCCCCCAGCGTCGAAATCGGCGCCAACTTCGGAATGCTGCTGGCTCAAGTTTTGCAGCTCTCCCCAGAACGGCAGCGCTTGCTCCTCGGTGCCGGAGCAGCAGCAGGTTTATCCGCCGGGTTTAACTCTCCCATCGCCGGAGTCTTCTTTGCCTTAGAAGTCGTGCTCGGCAGCACCTTCGCCACTTCGTCAGTCAGCGTTGTCTTGCTCTCCGCCGTAGTTTCCGCGCTCATCGCTCAAATCTGCTTGGGAGCTCAGCCGGCTTTTTCTTTGCCGATCTACGATGTCCGCAGCCCCCTAGAACTTCCTCTGTACATGGGATTGGGACTTTTGGCGAGCGGAGTCTCCCTAGCCTACACAGAAGCAATTCAATTAGCCGATCGCTGTTTTCAAGGCAAAATCCGAGGATTTGCTTGGCTCGGACGACTGCCCCGGCCGCTTCAGCCCATCATCGGCGGGGCCTGCGTCGGCTTAGTCGCCCTGCAATTTCCTCAAATTTTGGGTGTCGGCTACGAAACAGTCCAAGCAATGCTCCAAGATGTTAAATTTTCCTTGCCTTTGCTGCTGCTGCTGCTGTTTGTCAAACTGGCGATGACAGCAATCAGCCTCGGTAGCGGTTTAGTCGGCGGCATCTTCGCTCCGGCGATGTTTTTGGGAGCTTCCTTGGGTTCGGCTTACGGTCTCTTTTTGGAAATGCTGCCGGCAATGAGCGATCGAGTCGCCGGCCCTCCCGCCTACGCAATGGTGGGAATGGCAGCCGTGCTCGCCGGGAGTGCCAGAGCACCGCTGACAGCCATCCTATTGATGTTTGAATTAACCCGCGATTATCGGATTGTCTTGCCTTTGATGGCAGCAGTCGGATTGAGCGTTTGGCTGGTGGAGTGTGTCAACCGCCGATCGACAGCCCACAGCCTCAACCTTCAGCAAATGGGCGTAGACGTGGCTATCAATACACCGATCAAAGCCAGAGAACAGTTGCAGGATTGGGAAGATGTTCTGGGCGATCGCATCGTTACAGAACTGATTTCTTGCCAAATTCCCATTGATGACGAACACAGGGACGATGAGCCTGTGCTGGCGATCGCCAATGCACATTTGCAGGAAAATGTCAAACCATTACCTGAAACAAAATCAGCAGTTTGACCCTGATCCAATCGCGTTGGTTCGTCACAAAACCAATAATCTCAAAGCTAAATCTGACAACTATGATATTTATCAACCCTAAAACCGATTACGCCTTCAAAAAAATATTCGGTTCCTCAGAAAGCAAAGACATTCTAATTAGCTTTCTCAACGCTCTAATTTATGAAGGCAATCCCACCATTGAAGACTTAGAAATTATCAACCCGAATCTTCCTCCCAAACTTGAAGGTTTGAAAGATACTTATCTGGATGTGAAAGCAAAACTCAACGATGGCACTTTAGTAATTATTGAAATGCAAGTGCTCAACGTCCAGTCTTTTGGGAAACGAGTTTTGTACAATGCAGCGAAGACTTACGCTTTTCAATTGGAAGCAGCCCAAGGATATCGAATGCTGAAGCCAGTAATTGCTCTGACAATTACTGATTTTGAAATGTTTCCTAACAGCCCTGAATTTACTTCCCGATTTGTGTTCAAAGAAGTCAAGACCAATTTGACTTATCCCGAAAACGAGCTGGATTTAGTGTTTGTAGAGTTGCCAAAGTTTAGCAAAGGACAGGAGGAACTTGAAACTTTAGCAGACAAATGGATTTATTTTATGAAAAATGCGAGAAGTCTGACATCGGTTCCAGAAACAATGGATAGCATACCAGAAATACATGAAGCTTTTAATATTGCGAATCAAGCCAGTTTGAGCAGAGAGGAAGTGGAAGATTTGGACAGAAGAGAACAGTTTATTTATGACCAACAGGGAGCAATTATTAAAGCTGTTCAGGACGGCATAGAACAAGGCATAGAACAAGGCATAGAACAAGGACGAGAACAAGGAATGCGAGAAAAGGCGATCGCGATCGCCAGACAATTAATTTCACAGCTAGATAATGCCACGATCGGCCAAGTTACCGGGCTTAGCGTTGAGGATGTGCAAAATTTGCGGGGCGATTCATAGCTTAAAGTAATTTGGTACAGGATTGGCGTCAGACATAGTGATGAACGATTTTTGATTATGGATGCTCCCAAAAAACTATTGATCCTCGATCTTGATGAAACTTTAATTTATGCTACCGAAGCATCTCTCCATCGGCAAGCTGACTTTTTAGTAGAGCCATATCACATTTACAAACGACCGTTTCTTGATGTCTTTTTGAAAAATTGCTGAGACTGGTTTGAGGTTGCAGTTTGGACATCTTCTACGCCGTCTTATGCGATCGCAATTGTGTCAGCCATCTTTAAAAATCCTAAAACTTTATCGTTTGTGTGGGCAAGCGATCGCTGCACAGTTACTTACGATCTTGAATGGTTTGAATATTACAATCGCAAAAATATCAAAAAGGTCAAGCGCAAAGGGTATCGTCTAGAGTCAATCATTGCAGTAGATGATACGCCTCAAAAGTGGGAGCGCAGCTATGGCAATCTGGTGCGAGTAAACCCCTTTGAGGGGGATGAGACGGATAAGGAATTGAAGTATTTGCTGCTTTACTTGGATAAACTCAGATATGAAGAAAATATCCGCAGTGTCGAGAAAAGGTTCTGGCGAAATCGGCTTACCCAATCGATCGGTGAGTCAGATATCTCAAACACGTAGTAAGTCGCATAACAAATCGATGAAGCGGACGGCATCAATATCTTGGTGCTGAGTTTGATGTTACTTGCCGTCGCCGATCGCCCACCCTCAACCCCTCGACATCGCAGACAGTGGCGCTACCCTCAACTCTGGGCTAAAATAGATAGAAAATTATAAACAATAGGCAGAGAGGGGCTTCGGTGGCAGGAAACGAGGCAACTGCAAAAAACAAAAGTCAAAAAATACCCGAAAAAACCCCCTTGGGTTCCACTCATTACAGCTTGTTAGGGCTGCATCCTTCAGCCTCTGCGATCGAAATTCGGCGATCGTACCGGGAACTGAGCAAACTCTACCATCCCGATACCACCGACCTGTCGCCCGCAGTCGCCACCGCCAAATTTCAGCAGCTCAACAACGCCTACGCCACCCTCAGCAACCCAGAACGTCGCCTCGCCTACGACCTCAAAATAGGCTATTCTCGCCTGAACGTGATTGCGCCGCCCCCAGGCTTCAATACTCCGGTTTCGGGCTCGGGCAAAAAAACTTACAACTCCGCTTACCTAGATCCCACGGATCGACCTCTTTCCCCCGGAGAAATGTTCGCTCTGTTTATCATGGGAGCTAGCTTAATCGGATGTTTGGTACTGGCGATCGCGATCGGCTTAATTCGCGGCAATTAAAGCCTCAAATCCCAAATCCCCAATCCTCAATCCCCAATCCCAAGCCTAAAATCCTCAATCCCCAATCCTCAATCTAAAATCTAAAATCTAAAATCTAAAATCCCATGACTCTTCCTTCCGCTGACACTCCTTTGTACAACCATCCGCTACCGGAAATCGAGCAGTGGCTAATCAGCCGCGGCTGCCAGCAAGACCGGCAAGAACTCCACTCCTGGCAGATCGATCGACCTACCTGGAAAGCAGAACTCTCCCTCGATATCGACCAACTCACCATCCGTTACATCAATGCTGGAGCCGACGGCCAAGATATTCAGCGAGCCTTCAAATACTCCCTCTCGCGTCAGGACATTGAATCTGCCGTTTTCTCCGGCCCCTAATTTGATTTTAGATTTGAGATTTCTCCTCCAATCTAAAATCTAAAATCGTTATGTTGAGCCAGAAATGAGTGTAATTGGTATTAGATTTTAGATTGGGAATCAGCAGCATTAAGCGTGCAAGCATCTACATGGGAGTGCGAGGGTCCCGCTGTACTGTGCTGTGCGGGACCCTCGCAGGTCGTAAAAACGTTTTTTACTTTCATGGAGATGCTCCCTCAGAATCGAAACCTACTGGGAAACTGAAAAATCAACCAAAAAATCTAACATCTAAAATCCCAAATCCCAAATCGTTACACTTTGCCAAATCGGCGACTGCGCTGCTGATAATCAGACAAAGCGCGGTGAAACTCCGATCGATCGAAATCCGGCCACAGCGTCTCAGTAATGTAAATTTCCGAATAAGCCATTTGCCATAGCAGAAAATTGCTCAACCGCATTTCCCCGCTCGTCCGGATCAGCAAATCCGGGTCACAAACATCAGCAGTATACAAATAGCGTTTAAATAAAACCTCATCAATCTCCTCCGGCTGCAACTTGCCCTCTTTCACCTGAGTGGCGATCGCCCGACAAGCTTGTACAATCTCCTGACGCCCCCCGTAATTCGTCGCCACCGTAAACAGAATTCCCTGATTGTGCTGAGTTGCCGTCACAGAACGCTCGATTTCCGCCTGCAAAGACTTCGGCAAAGCCTGCAAATTCCCCATAAATTGAATTTGCACGTCCTCGTCCACCATCTCCCGCAATTCTTGGCGCAGCTTACCCTCAAACAAACTCATTAAAAAATCCACCTCTCCAGCCGGCCGCCCCCAATTCTCCGTCGAAAAAGCATAGGCCGTTAAAGCAGGAATCCCCCAATCTTTGCAGCAGCGCAGCAGTTCCTTCAGAGTGCTAGCTCCTCGGCGGTGTCCCGCAATCCGCGGCAACCCCTTATTCTTAGCCCAGCGCCCGTTCCCGTCCATAATCACTGCTATGTGCTTAGGCAGTAGTTCTTGTTGCAGATCCTCCGGCAACTTTTCCAAGCAAATTCCTTGACTCATGGTTTCTCCCGATTACCCGACTAACGGCGCAGTATCCGTTTTAATAGCGTCACTCCCTTCAATCCTATCTGGCGTCCGAGATTGCCGATCGGAATTGGAGCCACAGCTCTTTCTCCCTCCGACGGAAACAGCTTTGCTTCCAGCAATTCCTTAAGTTTGCTGCTAGTCAAAGGTCGATTTAACATTCCCATCTGGGCTAAAGAAATAGAACCCGTTTCTTCGGACACCACCACGCACACGCAAGCTTGCACCCGTTCCGTAATCCCCATCGCCGCCCGGTGGCGGGTTCCCAACTGCCGCGACGCGCTGCGATCGGACAAAGGCAAAATTACCCCCGCCGACACGATCCGCGAACCTCGAATCAAAACAGCTCCGTCATGCAGCAAAGTTTGCGGCTGAAAGATTGTCTGCAACAATTCTTTAGAAACTTCTGCATTTAGCTTTAATCCCGGCACCGAAAAATCTCGATCGTCGATCGGAGAATCTGTTTCTATAATTAGTAAAGCGCCCGTGCGGTTTTGCGAAAGTTCTTTTACTGCGTCCACAATTTCATCTATTACGCTGTCCGGTTCGGGATTTGGCCGGCGATCTCGTCCAAACAATTGCCGAAATTCCCCCCGACCCAATTGTTCCAGAAATCGGCGAAACTCCGACTGCAATATTACCGCCATTGCCACAGCCGAACCAGTCACCAAGCTGTTGAGGGCAACGTGCAACAGCCTCAATCCAGCCCAGTTGCTCACCGCCGCCGCCAGCATCAAAATGATAAATCCCCGTACCATCCACAGCGTTCTGCGCTCGCCCACAATGACGAGCACCAAATACGCAAGGGCAAAAACCAGTCCAATATCGATCCCTTGAATCAATAAGGACTGAACCAGGGCCAAGTCAAAGCCAGATTGTTGATTGTTCATGGTTCATCGAACGCTACCGCCTGTGAACCGCGAACCGTGATGCACTCGAACCCGTGAACCATGAACAGTTGTTATAAGGAATATGCTGAAAATCCCCGTGTTTTTAGACCGGGGAGTGTCAATCCAATCGCGTGACTGAACAAGGCAAAAGTTAAAAGTGAAAAAGCAATCATCATTAAGTAAAGATGGATTGTCTTTCTTTTAACTTTTAACTTTTAACTTTTAACTTTTGAGCTCCGAGTCGTTCAGGAAGGCGGTCAAGCCTTAGCAAATCCTGGTAAGTTTCCCGCTGTATAATCGTGTTAACTTCCCCATTTCTCACTAAAACTGCTGCCGGTCGGGGTACTCGGTTGTAGTTAGAAGCCATGCTGTAATTGTATGCCCCTGTAGCCGTAACCGCGAGGACATCTCCGGCCCGACACTCTGGCAATTTGGCATCTTTAATCAGAACATCGCCTGATTCGCAGTGTTTCCCAGCAATTGTCACTGTTTCCGTTAAGGGAGCAGACATTTTACCGGCTGCCAGGACTCGATAAACTGATTGATAGGTAATAGGACGCGGATTGTCCGACATCCCTCCATCTACAGCTAAATACGTCCGCATTCCCGGAATGACTTTTTGAGAGCCAACGGTATAAGCAGTGACGCAGGCTGTACCGACGAGCGATCGACCCGGTTCGCAAAGCAATTTTGGTAATGGCAATTGCTGCCGCTCGCAAGCTGCTACCACTGCGGAGCAAATTGTACGAGCCCAATCTTCAATGCTGGGAGGATCGTCCGCTTCAGTATAGCGAATGCCCAACCCGCCGCCAATATTAATTTCTGTTGCTGGCAACCCATAACTAAGTGCTTTTGTCAAGGCCTGAACAATGACTTCAGCTAAATCGTCATGGGGTTGTAGTTCAAAAATCTGAGAGCCGATGTGAGCGTGCACTCCCACGCAAAATAATGACGGCTGTTGGCTGATGAAAGTAAATACTCGATCGAGCGAGTTGGGATCGAAGCCAAATTTACTATCGATTTGACCCGTCTGAATGTACTCGTGGGTGTGACACTCAATTCCAGGAGTAAACCGCACCATAATTCGTGTCGGCCCACCTGTGAGGCTGCTGACACCCAATTCTCCCAACTCTGCTAGAGTCTCTAAATCCCGCCAATTGTCGGCTACGGTAATGCAGCCGTTTTCGACAGCTAGCTGGAGTTCCTCGCGGGACTTGTTGTTACCGTGGAAGTAGATTTTGTCGGGACTGACACCGGCTTGCAGTGCTGTGTGGATTTCTCCGGCGGATACGACATCTATGCCTAAACCTTCCGAAGCTGCGATCGCGCAAACTGCCAAACAACTCCAAGCTTTAGAAGCATAGATCACTTGAGATTCGCCCGGATAGTAACGCCCGAAAGCGTCCCGGTACTGGGTGCAAGCCGCCCGCAGCGTTTCTTCGTCTAAAATGTACAACGGCGAGCCAAATTGCTCGACCAAGGCTGTCACCTCGCAGCCTCCGATTTCCAACCGATCGCTGCTGTTAACGCTGGCTGTCAGCGGTAACAGTTCTTGATTTGGCGATCGATGTTGCAGGGCTTGTTGAGACTCAGACAGATACTTAAGTCCCGATTCCACCCCTAAAGATTGAGTTGATACCATCGCGCAATAACTATCCTAGGTTATTAGTCAGCAGTCATTAATCAGCAGTCAGCAGTCGGCAGTCATTAATCAGCAGTCAGCAGTCGTTGGCAGTAGACTAATGTCTGGAGACTTGTGAGTCATGACTCACAACTAGCAACAAACAGCTAATCGCTACCGTGTTTTCCAGTGTACAATTTACAGCCGTGCGTTTTCTACAAATTAAACATCTCGCCGCCGAACACCTCAACAGTGCAGTAGAACTCGATCGGCTCTGTTTTGGCGGACTTTGGACGATCGAAGGCTACAGACGCGAGTTAGACAGTCCTAACAGTGATTTACTGGGTTTGTGGGCATCGGAAACCGAGGTCGGCAAATCAGAAAGATTCGACAGTGAATTCGAGTCGATCGAACCCAACAGCATTCTCAACTCAAAACCGCTCAGTGTTGAGAGTTCCTCGCCAGTACCTCCCAACTCAAAACTTACCCCAACTCTCATCGGTTTGGGTTGTCTGTGGGCAATTTTAGAAGAAGCTCACATTACAATTTTGGCAATTCATCCTCGCTTTCAAGGTCAGGGTTTAGGACAAGCTCTGCTTTGGGCTTTACTAAAAAAGGCTCACTACAGACAATTAGAACGGGCAACCTTAGAAGTGCGTGAATCTAATTTAGCCGCAGTGTCTCTTTACCAAAAATTTGGTTTTAAAGAGGCTGGACGGCGGAAACGATACTACGAAGACACCGGAGAAGATGCTCTGGTAATGTGGCGCAACAACATAGAGAAACCAGAATTCCAGCAATATTTAGCGGTTGAAAAAGTGCAAATTTGCGATCGGCTGCATCAGAAAAACTGGCATTTGGCGATCGATGGTTTTGAGTTTTGAATGTAATTTATTGGGGCTTTAACTTGCATTGACCAATAATTGGTTACTCTATATCAATAGAGTTCAAAATCCTCATAGAGAATCAACATCAGCGTGGGAAGAAACATCTGCCTGCACGGCCATACTTACCGCTTTGCTCCGCGCTTCGATAATTTGACCGATCTCGCGCCCTAAGCTGGGTTGACGTTCAATCATCGTATTTACAGCATCTGAGTAGATGACAATAACTTGCAAATCGTCAACGGCGACGATCGATACCGGACTCGGTTCCCCACTAAACAGTGCCATCTCGCCAAAAAACTCACCCCGCAAGATAGTCATTACATCCAACTCCCTGCCAAACTTGTTTGTGACTGTGACCTTAGCCTGACCCGCAATGATAATGTACAAAGCATTACCAGGGTCGCCCTGCCGGATGACTTTCTCTCCCGCACCAAATTTCTGCAAAATAGTTCCCTTAGTTAAGTCATCCAAATTTTTGGGTTCTCTAGCTAAAGGCATAAATCCGGGAATTGAGTGCAAGCTTTGGGCTAACTTACTTGAAGCGCTATCTGCCTTGTCCTCAGGTTCTACAGCATATTCATATCGGTAGCGATATAGCGTCAGGTTGTTTCGCTGCGCTGCGTACCAGACTCGCGTCATAAATCGATCGAGTATCTGCTCCATATCCTCAAAGTTTTCGATAAAAAACTCCACCTCATAGATAATTGCAGTCTCATCATAGGATGTGGTTTTGCTCTCGGGTTCGGGTTCGGCTAATATCCCCTGTGTCGCCAAAGCTGTACTTAGCAGTACCTGCTTCACCAGGTTAGGAGGGCTATCGTAGGAAAAGCCAATATTGATGCGTTGGTTGTAAATGCGTTCTGGTTGGCTGTAATTATGAATTATTTCTTTCCCAACGAATTGATGGGGAACGATAATCACCTGTCGCTGGAGAGTTAGCAGGCGAACAGACCGCCAATTGATATCAACTACCTGACCTTCGATATCTCCAATGCGCAACCAATCACCCACGCTGAAGGGGCGTTCCAGAAGCAGCGCAATGCCCGACATAATGCTGCCCAATGTGTCCTGAAGCGCCAAACCGATCACGATCGAGCTAACGCCCAATCCCGTAGCAAGACCCGCCAAATCTGCACCCCACACCGCCGCCAGTACGATCGCGCTTCCCACAAGTACCAAAAACAACCTAGAAAGATCGACCAGCAGTTTTGGCATCCGTCCCCGCCATGTATTTGCCTCAGCTTCTTCAAACAAAATCACATTAAACAGCGAGAGAGAAGCGTAGATAACAGATATCCAAAACAGCGTTGCGACGAGCTTTGCAAAATTCCCGTCAACGTCAAGCTTCACGACATTCCTGATTAAAACCATCAGCATTAAGACGGGCAGGACGAGGTTTTTTACAACCCGCAGCGTAGCCGCCAGCGGTCTACCGCGCCTTTGTAGATGATAAATAACTTCTCCTAGTAAAACTACTAAGAGTGGGAACCCTAATCCGACAATTACCGCCCAGGTTTGCCAGTCGTTTGAAAAGCTTAAATTACTCATAGACATCTTCCTCTCGAACACTTACGGTCAGCTTAGAACTTTTGACTTGCCAAGCCACTAGCTTTTCTTTTCCAGGTTCTTGAATTTCACCAACCAGCTCAAAATCGTATATATCGTGCAGGCGCGAGCAGATGTCCTGAGAAACTAAGATCGAGCCGGGGGGACAAGCCGACTTCAACCTATTGGCAATATTTACAGTATCGCCCCAAACGTCGTAAAGCAATTTATTTTTGCCAATCACGCCCGCAACCGCATCTCCTGAATTGATGCCGAGCCGCAGGTCTAGATGCAAGTCTTTTTCATAATTAAATCGGCGGACAAACGACAGCATTTCCAAAGCAAAATCTACCGTGCGTTTGTCATGATCCAGACGCGGCACACCAAGCCCGCATACAGCCATGTAACCGTCACCAATAGTTTTAATCTTCTCCAAACCGTATTTTTCTGTCATTTCATCGAAGGCTGTTACCAGTTCATTAAGCAAGCCAACAACCTCTTGAGGGGACATTGATTGAGCGAGCTTGGTGAATTGGTGGAGGTCGGAAAACAAGACCGAGACATTAGAAATCTGCTCGGCAATTTCTCGCTCGCCCTGTTTGAGGCGTTTGGCGATTGCGGGACTAAATATATTTAAGACTAATGCTTCATTTTCGCGATTTTTCTGTTCGATTAGTTGAGTTTCGGCACGAAGGCTGGCTATCGTTTGGTTAAATGACTTAGCCAACTCTCCAAATTCATCTTGCGAACCCGATTTCACAACCGCGTCAAATTCCCCAGATCCCACCTTACGAGCGCTTTTAATTAAAGTATTGATGGGTTTGACAAAAATTGAGGTCAGCCAGATCGCAACAAGCGTGATTAGCGCGATGATTATAGTAGCTCCAATCACAACTTTTTTTTCAAACGAGTGAATTGAGGCATAGGCTTCAGAAACATCAATCTCCGCCAAGATAACCCACCTCAATCCATCAATCTCTAGTGGAGCATAAGAACTCAAAACTGGAATATTACGATAATCGTCGATAACCTGCGTACCCTGTTTTCCAAACAACGCTTCCTTTACTGCTTTTGTTTGCACTTCCTGTAGGAGGATTGTAGTATTGAACTCTTTGATTTTCTTGACAGTCTTTTCATCAGTGCCGATCGAGCGTAGAGTTTTTGCATGACCTTCTGGGTCTTCAATCTGGAAACGAGACGCAGAGCGCATTAAATAATCCGACCCAACCAGATAAGTTTCTCCTGAATCGCCCAGACCATTTTGTTTCCAATTTTTGTTCCCAGTCATCACATTGTTAATTTTGTCAACGGGAAGCTGGAACGCCAAAACACCAATGAATTGTGAGCCGTTAAAGATTGGGGCAGCGATAAAAGCCGCAGGCGCACTCCCAGAGGGGGTGTAGGGCTTAAAATCTACTATTTTTACATAGCCCGTTCCATTTGCTTGTCGTGCGGCGGCGATCGCGGATGCTAGGTTACTCTCGTTGTAGGGGCCGTTGGTTAAGTTTGTGGTAAAATCGGCTTCTTTAAAAACCGTGTAGACAACTGTTCCTTCGGGATCGATCAAAAACATATCGTAGTAACCGTATTTTTCAACGATATTGCGAAAAATAGGGTGGTAGCGGGCGTGAGCGCGGCTGTAAGCGCTGGCGTCGCCTGGATTGTCAAGGAGAAGTTTTTTGCCAGCGGGGTTGGGGTTAGCAGCGATGTAGTGGTACTGCAAGTAACGGGCAGCGGCGGTTTTTGGCGTGTAGGATGCCAGAACCGGCGAACCCTCGTTAGTTCGCGTTAGTTTGGGTATAAATTGTGTCTGGTAGTAGGTATCAATTTTTGCTTCAAAATCCGCTGGTACTGTTGATTGTTCAAGTTGGCGGTAGGCACTCTTGAACTCCTGCATGGCACCGACGACTGTCAGGTCTTCGCTTAAGGTTTGGCTGTGGTGGTAAAGGCTTTCAAAATAATCTTGGATTTGATAAGTCTTGGCCGCCCGAAGGCTCGTTAATTGGTTGAAAACTTTTTCGGTCAGAGTAGCTTTTCCACTGCTAGAGCATATATAGGTGCTGGCGAGCATAGCGCAAAGGCTGACTACCAGCAACATGACTATGAGTTTTGTCTTTATACTTAATTGATTCAGTAATTTCATAGGATGCTTCCTAATATTATTTGCCTTCTTTTTGGATTTTAGACTAGACATCTCCATAAATTGCATTTTAACCAATTTGCTACAAATATTTTAGACGAATTGTTGGAAAAGTCTCTTGTCTAATTAATAGAGAGACGCAAAATTTCGCGTCTCTCTATTCTTTTTCGGAGATGTCTAATGCCTGTGATGTATTTGTCGGATTTGTCAATTTTCAATCCGTTCTAAGTTATTTTGAGCTTCTCCAAGGTTGGTTTGAAGTTGCACCGGATAATAGGAGAATAGATTAATCTGCTCTTTCTCCAATAGAGTCAGTATCGCTAAGTTGAGTTTTTCGATGGTATCAAAGTATAATTGAGAGTTACCATTTGTATTAGCAAAAACCCTAATTTTAATAATCCGAGAATTTTGATTTATCTCGCTAAAGTAGATAAAAAACTTTCCTGTCAAGATATCAATTGACTTCGGAATTTCTCGAAGACCGCTACAAATTTTTTCGGTTTTTTCTGCCGAAATACCATCAATTTTCAGGTTTAAGTTGATACCTATGGAATTATCATTCCGTATCGCTTGGAAGCAATTTTCAACTATAGCAATCCTAAATCATTATCATGATTGTGATACAATTATATGCAATACTTGATTGTGACCATAAAAAAATGA